>NZ_CAXBAN010000095.1:0-8043 GCF_963973675.1 uncultured Planktosalinus sp.
AAATCATTATAAAAATGTACACTCAAAAGCTGAACCGAACAGGTTGGTGTGGTTGTCAATAATCACTCCGTCTGCATCAACAATCATAACTTTACTAATTGTATTTACCACAAGTTCATCCATAGCTTGCTGAGGATTTACAAAACGGAATTCAAAGTTTTTTTCAAAACCTTGTCTGTTGATGATTTGTTGCCATAGTTTTTTATTGTCGTTGGTGTTGATTGCAATAAAATTAAATTCAGGGTACTTTAATTTGAGTTCATCAACTTTAGAGTGTACATTTTTATAATGATTTACAGAATTCACTGACCAAAAATAGATGATAGAGGGCTCTTTTAATACAGCATTGAGACTCACTTCTTTGTCATTAAAATCAAATAATGCAAGGTTTGGTATTTTATTTCCCGGCATAAGTTTAAGTGAAGCTTCAGATATTTTTTTAATTTCGGCTTTATGATTTTCATTGCTTGACAGCGCATAAAAGCGATCTAAAGCCATTTTTTCATCTTCGGGGTTTTTACATCTTATTATATATGACCTTATGGAGGTTCTCAATAAGCTGTTTTTGATGGGAGGTGAATTAACCAGAGAGTCTATAGCGTTCAGTTTTTCTAATACATGGTGAACAGATTCTCTTATTAACGGATTGTCAATCTCATTTATGTTATGGGCTAAATAGTCAAAATGACGCAATAAAAACCTGTAATAAGTATAATAAGAAAGTAAATTTTCATTGTTATAATCAATTTCATCCCTGAAATTATAATAATTTTCAGGTAATTTTTCATTTTCAATAAACGCACTGCCATAAAACGCATACGGATAAATTTCACGTTTAGTAAAATAGTCATAATCAATATTGGCTTCAGCTATTTCATTAAATGATTTACAAGGTTTATTTTTCTTAATAAACTTATTGAGGTTTTTATGTCTTAGCTCCCTCATGGAATCGAGTTTAGTCAAAAACTCATTTACAGGAAGTTTATAAAAGGGACTCATTTTTTGATTTTCTGTTTCGTTGTAAAGAAACATATTAATCAAAAAATTGTTTCGTTCAGCGCCTTTTCCAGTAAATGCAAGAGATTCATCAAATTCAACTGTATTTACGCGCACCATCAAGCTATCCCCGGGTTCTAAGTATAAAATTTGATATTCATTGTGAATGAAGCTGTAAATTCCTTTTTCTACGTTTTCCAGGTAATGTAAAAATCGATTTTCTGAATCCAGAGGAATTGTATCCAGCACATTTTCATTTTTGGTAAGAATAATATAGGGAGAATTAGGATTAATTATTTCACCGCCAAACCAAGCTCCTGTTTCCTTTTTGTCAGCATCATTTTTACAAGCTAAAATTGAAAAAATAATACAAATTGCAAGTAGATTAAATTTCATTTACAAAAGCGAAAGTAAAGATTACGCTAACAAATGTAAAGTTTGGAGTTCTAAAGCGCTGTTAATTGTGAGTTAAAACGATAATTAAAACGTTAATATTTCTCTTTGAGCAACTATTTGGTTAATTTTGCGCCCAATTTAAAAATAAGCATATGTTATCAGTTTCAAATTTATCAGTTCAGTTTGGAAAAAGAGTCTTGTTTGACGAAGTAAGCACGACTTTTACGCAGGGGAACTGTTATGGGATCATTGGAGCTAACGGTTCAGGTAAATCAACTTTTCTTCGCATTCTTTCCGGTAAAGAAGACCCAACCTCAGGGAGGGTGTACCTTGAACCGGGAAAACGAATGTCAGTTTTGGAACAAAACCACAATGCTTATGACGAATTTCCAGTTTTGGAAACAGTTGTAAGAGGAAATAAGGAGCTTTTTGAAATCAAAAAAGAAATTGATGACTTATATGAAGACTATTCAGATGAAAATGCAGAACGAATTGGTGAATTGCAGGTGAAATTTGAAGAAATGAACGGATGGAATGCAGACAGTGAAGCTGCTGCTTTACTCTCTAATCTTGGAATCGCTGAAAGTCTGCATTACTCGCTTATGAAGGATCTTGATGGAAAACAAAAGGTAAGAGTTTTATTGGCTCAAGCACTTTTTGGAAACCCGGATGTTTTGATTATGGATGAGCCTACAAACGACCTGGATTATGAAACTATCACTTGGTTGGAAAGTTTTATTGCAAATTATGAAAATTGTGTTATTGTTGTTTCTCACGACCGCCATTTTTTAGATTCAGTTTGTACACACATAAGCGATATTGATTTTGGTAAAATAAATCACTACAGCGGAAACTATACGTTTTGGTATGAATCAAGTCAGCTAGCTGCAAGACAACGATCGCAACAAAACAAAAAAGCCGAAGAGAAGAAAAAAGAATTGCAAGAGTTTATTCAGCGATTTAGTGCAAACGTAGCCAAGTCAAAGCAGGCCACCTCCCGAAAAAAAATGATAGAAAAGCTGAATATAGAAGAAATAAAACCTTCCAGCAGAAGATATCCGGCCATTATTTTTGAAAGAGAGCGGGAAGCCGGCGATCAAATATTAAATATTGAAAATCTCAGTGCTACATTAGATGGCGACACCTTGTTTAAGGATGCTTATATCAATCTTGCTAAAGGAGATAAAGTTGTTGTTTACTCAAAAGATTCCAGGGCAACAACTGCTTTTTATGAAATTTTGAATCATAAACTAAAACCCGATACCGGAAAGTTTGAATGGGGTGTTACTACTTCTCAAAGCTATTTGCCACTTGATAACTCAGCATTTTTTGACAACAAACTTACATTGGTAGACTGGTTGCGACAATGGGCCAAAACCGAAGAAGAACGTGAGGAAGTATATATAAGAGGGTTTTTGGGTAAAATGATTTTTAGTGGAGAGGAAGCATTGAAAACTTCCAATGTGCTTTCAGGTGGAGAAAAAGTGAGATGTATGCTAAGCAGAATGATGATGATGAGAGCGAATGTGCTAATGTTTGATGAACCTACGAACCACCTGGATCTGGAATCAATTACTGCCTTTAACAATTCGCTTAAAAATTTTAAAGGTACTGTGTTGTTCACCACACATGATCATGAATTTGCACAATCGGTTGGAAATCGTGTAGTAGAACTTACCCCAAGTGGAGTCATTGATCGGTACACGACCTTTGATGAATATATGGAAGACTCTAAAATTAAGGAATTAAGAAAAAAGATGTATGGTAGTTAACTATTGTTTTTACAGGTTTTAATACCCAATAAAGTGTAAAGTGGACAAAAACTAATAAAGCTTGTAATTACAAAAACCAGTGAAAGCACAATTAAGACTATTCAAAGAGCGCCTTCAAATTGATTGGTGTAAAATAAGTAAACAATAATTGCAGCGATTGTTATACGTATCAATCGGTCTGCGATGCCCTTATTTTTTTTCAAATCAAAAGGTTATAGGTTTATATAGTTTAAGTTTTCAATATTTTAATTTAGAACCAATAACAGCACCAATGAGAGCTCCAATAATTCCACCAATAATTACAGTGTTGTCATCAAAATCAAAAAGCCTTAATATTAGAAAAATTAAGATAGCAACAGTGATTGCGACAACTCCTATCACATAAAATGATTTAAAATTCATTTTGCATGGACTTCTCTGTTAATCAGCTACTAATATACTAAAAAAAACAGTTTGTGAGCTTTAAATTGTTCGGTGAAAAGTAAAACATAAATCAATCTTGATTTATGTTTTTTAATGCATCATCGACAATTAGTTTGGCTTTTTCATATTCATCCTGATGAACGAAAAGTTGAATTAATCCCGGGACACCTCCAAAACCTCCCCAGGTTCCACTTGAGAGGTTGTCTTTTACTATGGGATAAATATTAACTTCTTCAAGTCTGCTTTGCAGCATCTTGATGATTACTGTTGGTCCTGTGTAAATTCTTTTATAGTCTTCTTCTTCCATTTATTTATTATAAAAAGTGCAGTTCAATTTGATAGTTGAAAAATAAAAATTTATGTTTTACTAAAAATACAATAAAAGTTTGACTTTGTGCCTGCCCTTTTGAAACTATTTAACATATTTAAAGGCAATTAAAACATTAAAATAAATTGAACGTTATAACATCTCTTGGTATATTTGCTAAGAATTGTTTAAAATTTTTCAATGAACTCACATCGTTTTCTTCTTCAACAAGTCATTTTATATTGTTTTTTTGCAACCGTGACTGTTTATGGCCAGAATAAATATGAAAAGTCTACTCAATCTGTGATTGAAAAAGAATTGGAAGGTAAACCCGTTTACTCCAATCTTTCACTTATAGAAAACCTTTCCAAAATAGATAATTTTTCGATTTATTCAAAAATGTTAGAATTGGTAGATTTTGAAAATTTGATAAAAGACGAAGAAATGGTTACAGTATTTGTAGTTCCAAATAGTGCTTTTTCACATATGACAGATGAAGAGCTTGATGAATTTTTGGTGTTGAGTAACCTGGAGCAATTAAAAACCCTAGTTTCAAATTATGTAATTCCCGGAAGAGTTGACAAACATGCGCTATTAAAAGCTATTGAAAGTGGGAATGGGAGTGCAAAATTCAGGACTCTTAATCTTAAAAACCTTCTTGTTACATATGAAAACTCATCTGTATATCTTTTATCAGAGCAGGGAATAAAAAATAAATTACTTCAAACCAATTTTCACCACAGTAAGGGATTTTTCCACTTGTCAAGTGGCCTTGCACTTTCCAAATCCCAAAATTAAAGCATAAACCTTTCTTTTTAAATAGGTTAATTTACAGTTAAAGTAATGCTAATTGATTCCTAACACATATTTTGTTTAATGAATTATACATATATTTAAACAATAAATTAAAATTACTGATGCTTTTTATTAAAATCTACACAAGAAATAAAACCGCATCCATTTAATTTTCGTTTATAAAGTAAGTAACATTAAAATCAATTAAACAAAATTATTATGAAAAAGAAAAATTTTTTAAGTGTATGTGTATTGACAATTACATTAATTGTAGGTACATCGGTTTTTGCTCAAAAAAGTAGTAAAGACACTAAAATGGTTGGTGGTGCAGCAATGTACCCTTCCAAAAACATTGTTGAAAATGCTGTAAACTCTAAAGATCACACAACTTTGGTTGCTGCTGTGCAAGCTGCAGACCTAGTGGAAACGCTACAGTCAGCAGGACCATTTACAGTTTTTGCTCCTGTGAACGATGCTTTTGAGTCATTGCCTGACGGAACTGTGGCAAACTTGCTAAAACCTGAAAACAAAGCCGCCTTACAAGGTGTTTTGACTTATCACGTAATAGCCGGAAAATTTAGTGCTGCAGATGTTGTTGGTGCAATTAAAAAATCAAATGGAACTGCAACTTTTGAAACTGTTTCCGGTGGAAAGCTTATGGCTAAACTCATGGATGGTAAAGTTCAGTTAATTGATGAGAATGGCCGAACAGCTTTTGTGACAATCGCAGATGTAAATCAATCCAACGGGGTTATCCACGTAATTGATACTGTGGTATTACCTAAAATGTAAGGTAGAATTGAATGCTATGAAAAAAACGCTTTCGATTAGAAAGCGTTTTTTTTATTATCTTAATTCAGCACCCAGTTGTTTTTCAAACTGCTGTTGAAATTTATTCATCACTTTGTCAATTTGTTTGTCTGTAAGTGTTTTTTTATCGTCTCTGAAAATAAAACTCACGGCATATGATTTTTTTCCTTCAGGAAGATTTTTACCCAGATAAACATCAAACAGGCGTACATCTTTTAAAAGCTTTTTCTCTTCTGCAAATGCAATGGTATAAATGCTTTCAAATGTAACTGCATTGTCAATTAACAAAGCAAAATCTCTTATTACTTCAGGGAATCTTGAAATTTCTCTAAGTTGTATTTTATTGTTTTCAATTTGTTTTAAAACAAAGTCCCAGTTGAAATCAGCATACAGTACTTCAGTTTCAATATCAAAATGTTTAGCGATTGATTTTTTTATCACTCCAAATGAAACAAGTATTTTTCCATTGTATTCATAAGAGAGTCCTTCACTGAAAATTGAGCTTTCAAGTGATGGGTTGGATTTGAATTTTATCGCTAAACGGTTGAGTACAGATTCTACAGAACCCTTTAAGAAGAAAAAGTTACTTTTTCTTTCCGGTGTGTTCCAGTGTGTAGTATCGAGATTACCACAAATGGTAAGGGTGAGGTGTTTATTTTCAATGTATTTGTCTTGGTTTTTATGGTACGTTTTTCCAAATTCAAATAGCTTAAGGTCTTGTCTCTTACGGTTGATGTTATAAGCAACTGCTTCGAGAGCAGAAATAAGCATATGCTGGCGTAACACTGATAGCTCATGGCTTAGAGGGTTAAGCATCTTGACAGTTGATTCTTCATCTACCACATCTTTTTGCTTTGAATGTCTTGATGCAGTGAGTGAGTTGGCCATCATTTCATAAAATCCTTGTCCATTGAGTTGAGATGCTATCTTATTTTGAACCTGATAATCTTCAATGGTTGCAGTTTTTGAAATGGAAGCATTCAGTTTTTCGGTAAAATTAATATTGTTGTATCCATATACGCGTAAAATTTCTTCTACAACATCTGCCTCTCTGGTAACATCATTTCTGTATGCAGGAATTGTGAGTCCCAAGCCTGATTCTGTTACATTGTTTATTTTGATTTCAAGTGAAGTCAGGATGTTTTTAATGGTTTCTTTTGGCAATTCTTCACCTATCAACTGGGCTGTTTTATCAAAAGAAAGAAACACTTGAAAATCTTCAATTTTTTTTGGGTATAGATCTACAACATCGCTAGTAATCATTCCGCCGGCAATTTCTTTAATTAGAATGGCAGCTCTCATTAAAGCATATTCTGTGATATTTGGATCAATTCCTCTTTCAAATCTAAATGAAGCGTCAGTATTCAGACCGTGTCTTTTGGCTGTTTTTCTGATGCTCACCGGGTTGAAATAAGCACTTTCGAGAAAAATACTGGTAGTATTTAGTGTGACTCCACTTTCTATGCCTCCAAAAACGCCGGCTATACACAGCGGTTTTTCTGAATCACAAATCATCAGGTCTTCTTCATGGAGTGTTCTTTCAACTTCATCCAGTGTTACAAATTTTGTTCCGGCAGCAAGTTTTTTGACTTCAATTTTTCCTCCTGAAATTTTTCCGCTGTCAAATGCGTGTAGCGGCTGTCCCAATTCATGCATTACATAATTTGTGATATCAACAATGTTGTTTTTAGGTTTCAGCCCAATGGCTTTTAGTCTGTTCTGAATCCATTGAGGTGATTCACCCACTTTGATTTCAGAAATAGTTAGACCGCAGTATCTGGGTGCCAGCTCTTTGTTTAATACTTCTACATTGATTTTATGGGTGCGATTATCAACCCTGAAATTGACATTTGAAGGTGTGATGAATTCCAGTTGTGTTCCTTGCTGTAGGAGTCCGGATCTCAGGTCTCTTGCTGTACCCCAGTGGCTCATTGCATCGGCACGGTTGGGGGTCAGTCCAATTTCAAAAACTTCATCAGTTTCAATTTCAAATATTTTTGACAATGGTGTTCCGGGCTTGGAAGCTGCATCGAGTATCATAATTCCGTCATGACTTTCTCCGAGTCCCATTTCAACTTCTGCGCAAATCATTCCTTCACTGGCCATGCCTCTTATTTTCCCTTTTTTAATTTCCAAAGCTTCACCTTCAGGAGTAAAAAGGGTTGTTCCAATAGTAGCTACAGGCACTTTTTGACCGGCATCAACATTGGGTGCTCCGCATACTATTTGTAAGGGTGTATCTTTTCCAATATTGACCGTAGTTACTTTAAGTCTATCGGCATTGGGGTGTTTTTCACAGGAAAGAACTTCACCCACTACAATCCCTTTAAGCCCTCCTTTAATAGATTCAAAAGTGGCTATTCCTTCAACTTCAAGGCCTAGGTCTGTTAAAAGTGTGGCTGTTTTTTCGGCACTCCAATCAAGATTAATAAACTGTTTAAGCCAGTTGTAAGAAATTTTCATTGCAATAATTTTTTCAGTGGGCAAAGATAGGATTTTCTTAGCATTCTTATTTTGAAAATTAAGTGATACCTATAGATTGTA
>NZ_CAXBAN010000096.1:0-8003 GCF_963973675.1 uncultured Planktosalinus sp.
CTGTAGGTCCGGATAGAACACAAACCATCCATCGATAGAATTTAAACACTTTTTGTGCTGATGAATGCTAAGAACCGAAACTTCATAACGGTATTAATTGCTTTTCAATTAGTTGTCTTCAGCTCCCTTTTACAAGCTCAGGAACCTCAAAAAGTAGAAGTTCAATCAGGCTTTTTAGAAATAAGACCTGATGTGCCCGATGCTGCAATTTGGACACGGGAAGCAAATGAACAAGTCTACATAGTTCACGAAGGTATTGAAATGTGGTGCGATCAGGCATTTATGTATAACAAAGATAATTTTGTCAAAGCTTACGGCAATGTGCGCATTACCCAAGGAGACACAATGACCCTTACAAGTAAATACGCAGAATATAATGGAAATACCAGATTTGCCTTCGCCAGTGGAAAAGTAGTGCTCAAAGAACCAAACACTACTCTTTCAACAGATACACTTTATTTTGACAGAAATAAACAACAAGGCTTTTATAGAAGTGGCGGAAAAGTTGTTGATTCCTTAAGTACTTTGACAAGTAATATTGGACGTTATTTTGCAGAAACCAAACGCTACCAGTTTCTATCAAATGTTATAGTGAACAACCCCGATTATAAAATAAATACTAATCAACTCGATTTTTATAGTGAAACCGGCCATGCTTATCTATATGGCCCTTCTACAATAACAGGAGAAACAAGTGACATTTACTGTGAAAGAGGCTTTTATGATACACGTAATGATAAAGGATATTTTATGCGAAATGCTAAAATAGACTATGAAAACAGAACGATTTTTGGTGATAGCCTTAATTTTGACAGAAAGAAAAACTTTGCCTCGGCCACAAATAATATCAAAGTTGTAGATACCCTCAATAATAGCATTGTAAAAGGACATTACGCCGAGGTATTCAGAGATAAAGATTCAGTTTTTATCACCAAAAGAGCTGTTGCTATAACTGTTAGAGATGGTGATTCAATTTATATAAATGCAGACACACTTAGAATCACAGGAAAAGCGGACCATCGTATTTTGAAAGGATTTTACAAAGCCAGAATTTTTAAAAGTGATATGAGTGGTAAAGCAGATAGTATTTACAGTGATGAAAAAACCGGTATCACAAAAATGTTGAGAAACCCAATTATGTGGAGTGGCGAAAGTCAAATGACTGGAGATACCATTCTTTTGCTTTCTAATACCAAAACTGAAAAATTAGATACACTCAAGGTCTTTAACAACGCATTTTTAATTCAAAAAGACAGTGCGGGTTTCAATCAGGTAAAGGGAGAAAAATTAATCGGTTTATTTACAGAAAACGAACTAGACACTATAAATATCAACCGAAATGCCGAAGTAATTTTTTATACCCGCAATGAAAATGATGAATTAGTAGGTATCAACCATTCAAGAGCAAGTTCAATTCAAATAACACTTAGCGAACAAGAAATAGAAACGATTAGATTTATCAGACAAGCAGAAGGCAAACTTCATCCTGAATCTGAGTTTCCTGAAAATGCAAGAATTTTAAGAGGGTTTATCTGGAGAGGAGACGAACGCTTACTTTCAAAAGATGACTTGTTTAAAGGAAAACCACTACCAAAGCTTCCTAAAATATCAGGAATCCCGCTTCCAAAATTAGAGGAGGATTTTTTTGACGAAAATCCTGATAAAGATTTAAAAATTCCAGATGCTTCAAGTCTCAAACCAAAAGATCTGAAAAATGATCCTGAGGCATTTACACCTCTTAGTGATGAAGACAATGAACAAAATGTTCAAAACGATGATGGAGACGAATAATAAACTTAGTTTTTAATGGCACTTAAAGAAGATTTTTTTTTACATCAGGCACAAACCACACCCCACCCGTTGGCCTTGGAAATAAGTCATGCTAAAGGGTCTTATATTTTCGATTCTGAAGGCAATTCACATTTAGATTTTGTAGCAGGGGTTTCTGCCTGTACTTTAGGGCACTCGCATCCAGCGGTGGTTGAAGCTATTAAAAAACAAGCTGAAGACTATTTACATGTAATGGTTTATGGAGAATACATCCAGAAACCGGTAGTTGAATTTACTACATTGTTAGCAAAACAATTACCGGAAAACCTTTCTGTAACCTACCTTACAAATAGTGGTACTGAAGCCATTGATGGCGCAATAAAACTGGCAAAACGCATCACAGGAAGAGCAAACATAATAAGCGCAAAAAATGCTTATCATGGCAATACGATAGGAGCCTTAAGCATCATGGGGTTTGAAGAACGCAAAACAGCATTCAGACCTTTAATGCCTGGTGTGACTCTCATATCTTTTAACAATGAAAGTGACCTGGAAAAAATAACTGAAAATACTGCAGCAATCGTCTTAGAAACGATACAAGGAGGAGCTGGTTTTATCTTACCCCAAAATGAATTTTTGCAAAAAGTAAGAAAGCGTTGTGATGAAACAGGAACCCAGCTTATCCTTGATGAAATACAACCAGGCTTTGGACGCACCGGAAAACTATTTGGTTTTGAGAACTATAACTGCATTCCAGACATATTAGTGATTGGAAAAGGTATGGCCGGTGGAATGCCTATAGGTGCATTTGTATCTTCGTTTGATAAAATGAAATTATTGCAGAACAATCCAAAATTAGGACACATCACAACTTTTGGAGGACATCCGGTAATAGCAGCCGCAGCATTGGCAACATTAAAGGAATTGACCTCAACTTCAATTATACAAGAAACCCTGGAAAAAGAAAAATTATTCAGAAAACTTCTAGTACACCCATTAATCAATGAAATAAGAGGAATTGGTTTAATGCTTGCTGTTATGGTTGAAAACGAAGAAATTGCAAGCCGTGTTATTCTGGAATGTAAAAATAATGGGTTAATACTTTTTTGGCTCTTATTTGAAGGAAAGGCTATAAGAATAACACCTCCACTTACAATTTCAAACGAAGAAATTGAACAGGGGTGCAAGATTATCTTAAATACTTTAAACTTAATAAACAAATAAATTAAATTGCAAACAACTGAAATACAAATATTTAACTAATTTATATTGTTGATTATTTTGTTAACAATATAATAGGCATAGCCTTTGAGTAGTAAATTACATTAGTAAATTTATTAAAAGAAGAAATCCCATAAATCCACGTCTATGCATTTAAGTCATAACGAAGACAAAAATTTCTCACTTACCCGTTTTGAATCCATGTTAAAAACCAATAATGTTCTTTTCTTCGATTCTGAAGAATTTGAAGAAATTATCAATTATTACATGGAAAACGGTAAAATTGCTTTGGCTAAAAAGGCAACTAAATTAGGCCTTGAACAGCACCCCTCATCTACTAATCTGAAACTCTTTCAGATTGAAATGTATATTTTTGAAAACAAACTAGATATCGCTGAAGAATTATTGAACGAACTCCAGGTTTTAGAGAGTTTTAATGAAGAAATCTACATTCAACGGGCTAATATTTACTCAAGAAAAGACGATCATAAAAAAGCGATCAACCTACTAGAAAAAGCACTTGAAATCACAGAAGATGAACTCGATGTTCTCAACCTAATTGGTGTGGAATACTTGTTTTTGGAAGACTATGAAAATGCAAAATATTATTTTATGAAGTGTGTGGAAGAAGACCCCGAGGATTACTCTTCACTTTACAATGTAATTTACTGTTTCGAAGTATTAGAACTACACCTGGAAGCCATAGACTACCTAAACATTTATCTAAATTCAAACCCTTACTGTGAAGTTGCATGGCACCAGGTTGGGAAACAATATTTCTTACTTAAAAAGTTTAAAAAAGCACTTGCAGCGTTCGATTTTGCAATCATTTCAGACGACACCTTTGTTGGAGCTTATCTAGAAAAAGGAAAAGTTCTCGAAAAGCTGAAGCGCTATAATGAAGCTATTGAAAACTACACAATTACTCTAAATTTGGAAGACCCCACCTCTTTTGCTTTACTTCGCATAGGTAAGTGTCATGAAAAATTAGGCAATGAAGAACTTGCACTTGAGTATTACCATAAATGTGTACATGAAGACATCCTTCTTGATAAAGGCTGGATAGCTATTACCGATTATTACATCAAAAAAAACAATTACCAAAAAGCACTCTATTTTATTGATAAAGCAATCAACATAGATAGTGAAAACGTGCATTACTGGAAACGTTATGCAAAAATCAATAACCGTTTAAACCTTTTTGAAGAAGCAGAAATTGGATATCGAAAAACAATCGAGCTTGGCAATTATGAACTTCAAACATGGATCAGCAGATCAGATATTTTGATGCAACTAGGTGAATTTGATGCAGCAGTAACAAATTTATTTCAAGCTATCGAATTTTATCCTGAAAATGCTGAGTTGGAATACAGGCTCAGTGGTCTGTATTATTTCCAAAACGACTCCACAAAAGGACGTTTTCACTTAAAAAATGCACTAAAACTAGATTTAGAATATAAAATGATTCTTGAAGTATTATTTCCCACTGTTTATGACCTGCCTGAAGTCCAAAAATTAATAAGTAAATACGAAAATACTTCCCATTAAATTTCTATTTTTGGGCTACTCAAGCCCGAGCATATGGAACAAAAAAATCCTTTTCAACATCTTTTCTTATTTTTAAAAGGTATTGCCATGGGTGCCGCAGATGTTGTACCCGGTGTCTCAGGTGGTACTATTGCTTTTATTTCCGGAATTTATGAAGAATTGGTCAATACAATTCACAATTTAAACTTTTCGTTTTTCAAAACCTGGAAAGAAAGCGGCATTAAAAAAGCCTGGGTTTCTTACAATCTCAAATTTTTAACTGTTCTTTTAAGTGGAGTTTTAATTAGCTTTATATCATTAGCAAAACTCATTGGCTGGCTCCTAGAAAATCACTCCATTCTGGTTTGGTCTTTCTTTTTTGGACTCATCATTGCAAGCATTATTTATGTGGGCAAAGAAGTTAAATTCTGGAATCTAAAAAATATTCTTGCTCTTTTAATAGCAGCTTTATGTTCATATTTTATAACGCTAGCTGAGCCATTGGCTTCACCTGAAAGCAACTGGTATATTCTATTTTCAGGATTCATAGCAATAATTGCTATGATTTTACCAGGCATTTCAGGATCATTTATCTTGCTCCTTTTAGGGTCCTATGAGGTAATCATAAATACACTCAATGACTTTAGTAGTGCTTTATTTTCAGGAGCCTGGGAGTTACTGCTGGAGCCTTTAATTAAAATTTTACTTTTTATAGCAGGTGCAATCGTTGGAATTAAAATATTTTCAGGAGTGCTTAACTGGTTGTTTAAAAACTACAAAAACACTACTCTGGTTATATTAACTGGCTTTATGATTGGCGCTTTGAATAAGGTTTGGCCTTGGAAAGAAATAGTATCCTGGAGGACGGACACAAAAGGCGAACAGGTAGCATTGCTTGAAAAGAGTATTTCACCTTTTGATTATCCCGCCGATTCCCAACTTTTTTTTGCAATACTCTGCGCAATCATTGGATTTTTACTTATTTTTCTAATAGAATATATTGCTTTAAAAAAGTCAGTAAATTATGATTGAGCCTCGCACATTTTCTGATAAAATATGGCTTATCTTAAAAGGTTTGGCTATGGGGGCAGCCAACAAAGTTCCGGGTGTTTCTGGAGGGGTTGTTGCTTTTGTAGCCGGTTTTTATGAAGAGTTTATTTACTCTCTTCAAAAAGTAAACAGAAAAGCATTTAAACTGCTAATTTCAGGGAGGTTTAAAAGTCTTTACAGATATATTAATGGTCAATTTTTAGGTTTGCTTATTTTTGGGATGCTGGTGAGCTATTTTAGTGTTTCAAAAGCACTTGATTATTTGATTATTCATTATGAGCTATATGTCTGGAGTGCTTTTTTTGGAATGATAGTGGGTTCAATCTATTATATCGCAAAAGATTTTGATGAATGGACCAGAAGAAATATTGCTATTCTGCTTTGTGGAATTATTGCAGGTGTTGCGATTAGTTTTTTAGAGCCTGCTAAAGAAAATGACCATCTCTTATTTGTATTTCTATGTGGTATCATTAGCGTTTCCGGAATGACATTACCCGGGCTTTCCGGTTCTTTTATATTGATTTTATTAGGAAATTATGTCCTACTTCTGGTTGATTCTGTCAATGCCTTGTATGACACTCTTACTGAAGTATTTCTATTTGATTTTAGCTTTTTAGAAAATTCAGAACGAATCAGGCTACTCCAAGTTTTAGTTTCATTTACCCTGGGATCTATAACTGGTTTGGTAACACTATCACATTTATTGGGCTACTTACTTAAACATTTTAAAAATGCAACTTATGTTGGTATTATTGGATTTATTGCAGGGTCATTGGGTGTTGTATGGCCTTGGAAAGAAAAAGTCTTTTCAACCGATTCCCTTGGTAACTTTCTCTATGACATAGAAGGCAATAAAATTTTGAGTAATTACAAAAGATTTATACCAAATTCCATAGATAGTGAGACATTAACCGCAATCTTTTTTATATTTGTAGGCATTCTTCTCGTATTGGCATTAGGCTGGTATGGTGATAGAACAAAAAACAACTAAAACTAACATTTCATCCCCAAAAATGTTACCTTTTTTTAATACTTTATTCAGCTATGGCAACCTACGGTCTTTTGGGGAAAAACATTTCTTACTCATTTTCAAAACCCTACTTTGAATCGTTTTTCCAATCGAAAAACTTAAATCATCAATATTTAAATTTTGACATTTCAAAAATTGAAGAAATTAAAAATATTTTAAAATCAAACCCCGACTTAAAAGGGTTTAATGTGACTATTCCCTACAAAGAACAAATTTTTCCTTTTTTATACAAAACCGATAAAGAAGCAAAAAATATAGGTGCAATAAATACTGTAAAGGTTTCTAAAAATGGGAATTTAATTGGCTACAATTCTGATCATTACGGGTTTGCAAAATCGCTAGCAGAACAATTTCCTCTTTCAGACAAAACAGCGCTCGTTTTAGGCAGCGGTGGTGCCTCAAAAGCTATTTCATATGTGTTGAACAATCTTAATTTCAAATATAAAATAGTTTCACGAGATAATAATAAAAGCCATCTAACATACACCGAGCTCACTCCAGAAATAATTGCAACCCATAAACTTATTATCAACTGC
The DNA here is from genome assembly GCF_963973675.1 of uncultured Planktosalinus sp. Classification (NCBI taxonomy): domain Bacteria; kingdom Pseudomonadati; phylum Bacteroidota; class Flavobacteriia; order Flavobacteriales; family Flavobacteriaceae; genus Planktosalinus; species uncultured Planktosalinus sp. Next base: position 7,135 of record NZ_CAXBAN010000096.1, read on the forward strand.
ACACCTCTTGGTACAAGTCCAAATACGAATGCTTTTCCCAATATTCCCTATAAAGGAATATCAAACAAGCACCTCTTGTTTGATTTAATTTACAACCCAAGACTTACAATCTTTTTAAAACTTGGAAAAGATCAAGGAGCAAGAATTGTAAACGGAGAAGCCATGCTAAAATATCAAGCCATTAAATCCTGGGAAATTTGGAATTCATAAAATCAAAATCACTCTAAAACTTTGCAGTTAGCGAAGTTGTTATTATCTTTCCATCCACAAAATTTAGTAGGAACCATAACATTGAAAGAAATGTCAGACCAGGAAAAAAATAAGGAAAAAGAAGCCATTGTAAAAAAAGAACAAGAGCAAAATTTAAATAAATTTTCAGAAAAAGAACCTGAAACTTCCGTTATAAATGAAACTGGTTCCGAATTAGAATCCATAGAAGAAAAAGAGCAAACAACTTCTGTCAATGAGTCAGACGAAAGTAAGAAGGATGTTGATGAGACAACTTCTGAAACCTCTGAAAATTCTAAAGATACTTCTCAAAACAATGAAGCTGAAAGTGAAGACGAAGACGAAATAGCTTCTTCTGATGATGACGAAACTGAAAATGAAACTGATCAAGAAACAAAACCATCAGAAGACTTCCACAACATGTCTCAAAAAGAACTTGTGGCCTCTTTCAAAAAGTTGCTTCAAACAGCTAAAATTCAGGATATAAAAAAGGAGGTTGATGAAATTCGTCACGAATTTAACTCCCAGTTTGACGATGAGTTAAATGAAAAAAAGGAAGAATTCATAGCACAGGGTGGAAACATCATAGATTTCCACTACTCTTCTCCTTTAAAAAATGAGTTCAACACATTGTATTTTGA
>NZ_CAXBAN010000097.1:0-7982 GCF_963973675.1 uncultured Planktosalinus sp.
AAATTTATAAATAACTTGTAAGAATTTGCTAAATAATTTTGAAATAAGGAAAAATAATGCCTAAAGTTGTTCATGTAATTGGTAATGGTCACGCCTCAAATCTTTATACGCCACAAAAAGGGATAAAGATTTGTTGCACTCTGCCTCCATTTGATATTCCAAATATTGCTTTATCATGTATGGTAGATTTTAAAATGATGAAAGCTTTACATGAAGGTAGTATTCAAAATCCTTATACTTGGGTCTTAGGGTTTCGGCCCAAATTGTACATGGAAAAAAATTCAGGATTTCATATTAAGCATATGGGCCATATTAAAGAATTTTATACAACTCTACCGGCTTACGCAGGAAAAGGTGGGCAGGGCTATACTAACTTGAATTGTGGACATTTTGCTTTACACTATACTGCGAACAAAGTTGCTCCTGAAGAAATTCATCTATGGGGGTTTGATTCTTTGATGGACTTTGATATTCGTTCAAGAACCGACTTTTACCTAAACTCTGATAGAGGCAGCATGAATACTCAGCGTTTATCACAAACTTGGCGCACTGTGACGCATGGTATTTTTGATGAGTTTAGTCATATTCAGTTTGTAGTTCATCATAAGCACGATAGCATGAAAATCAAAAAACCGGATAACGTGGAGATTGTAGTACACAAATGAAAGTTTTAATACTTTACCCTAATATCCCGCTTATGTTTTCACCCGCTTTGAGTGTTGGTATTTTCAATACCATTTGTAAAAAAGAGGGTGCAGAAGTAGGCATATTTGAAACCACCTACTATTCGGAGCAATTTACTAATCGCCATATTATTTTATCAGAATCGGGCGCTAATCAGGGAGAAAGTGTCCGAGATCAAATGACCATGAAAGACCCTAAAGATATGGTCAAAGATTGGGTGGCGAAAGTTGAAAGCTTCAATCCTGATTTAATTTTAGTTTCAATGGCTGAAGACACCTATCATTTGGGTATTAAACTATTAGAAGCTATTAAAGATAAAAATATTCCAAACATTGTAGGTGGAGTTTTCGCAAGAGATGCTAAAGACATTCTCTTAAAACATGACGTGGTGACTTCTGTTTGTCACCATGAAGGGGAATATGTAATTCGAGATGCGATTAGGGCGCTTAAAAATAACGAAACAATAGAACATATTAAAGGTACAACTTATAGGTATGCAGACCATGCTCATGCCAATGAAGAACAGCCCCTGTGCAATATTGCTGAGTATCCACCAAATTTTGATCTATTTGATGATAAACGGTGGGCAAGGCCAATGGGAGGCCGTATCTTCAAAAGAACGGTGCCAATGGAAACTTACAGGGGTTGTCCTTACAATTGTACATACTGTAACTCTCCTTCTCAAAGAGCATTTTCAAAAGATAACAATCAAGGCAACTTTATGCGCCGCAAACCTGCGGAGTATATTGAAAAAGAATTAGTAAGTATTTTAGAAAATCATGATCCAGAAATGATTTTATTTATTGATGATTCTTTTTTGGCCAGACCTAAAAAGGAAATTGAAGAATTTTCAAACATGTGGGCAAAGTATAAAATTCCATTCTGGATGAATACCCGCATTGAAAATTGCACTCCTGATGTTTTAGAAATGATCAAGCATGCAGGGTGCTACCGCATGTCTTTCGGCTTAGAATCTGGTAATGAGGAATATAGAAGAAATATTTTATCAAGGAATGTTTCAAACGAAAAATACTTGGAACACTTTGAGTATATTAACGACTCTAATATTCCTTACAGCTTAAATATTATATTAGGAATGCCTTTTGAAACGCCGGAACTTGTAGAAGATTCTGTGAGGTTGGCCCGTGCTGCAAAAGGTTATGACGCTCTAACCCTAAGTCATTTTGTTCCATATACGGGGACAGGCTTACGGAAATTAGCTGTTGAAAACAATTTTGTTGACCCTAATCGGCTGTCTACTGGTGGAGGGATTTTGGGTGGAGAATGGTCCCTGAAGATGCCTAAACCGTATTTGCAGAAAAAAGAAGTTTATGACTACTTAAAGATTTTTGCTATGCTGGCATTTTATCCTGATGAAAAATGGCCAGAAATCAAAGCCTCTTTGAAGGATGAAAAGTTGTACAACAGATTGTTGAACACTTATAGAGAAACATTTTACTCTGAATTCCAACAGGGCGGAAAGGATCGTATTGCTAGGTTAGGAAAAAATATCAGAACTCCTTATAAAAAACCAAAAGGAGTTAAAGTCTGGGCAAAGGGCTGTGTGAAACATGATGAAAGTCAAACTATGCGAGTTGAAGTTGTATCATGAAAAATAGAAACTTCTTTTTAATTCCCTGTCGAATGGAAAGCACAAGATTTCCAAACAAGCCATTACTACCGATTGATGGTTTGCCGATGTTTGCACATGTCTACAAAAGAGTGCAATTGATGAAAAACGCAAAAAGCTCTGAAAATGTAATTCGAGTTTGTACACCAAACGAAGAAATTATAGACCAGTGTGTGCGCCATAATATTGAGGTGGTTGAAACATCTTTTGACCATGTAAATGGTACAGAGCGTATTGCAGAGGCTGCACGGACATTGGGTGCTGCTGATGATGATATTGTTGTGAATGTACAGGGTGATGATCCTTTGGTTATTCCAAGTGATGTTGAAGAACTTAATGCATATCATAGTTCTTTCCGCCACTTAGATATGGTGATTCCTCATCTTAGGACAGATGATCCAAAAAATGAATTGGCAGGAAAGATAGTAACGGATAGTGCTGATAAGATTTTGTACATTTCTCGAAATACAATTCCGTCAAACTATCGAAAAAATATATCATACAAAAAACACCTGAGTATCTACTCTTTCCGTAATGATGCTTTACAGCTTTTTGCTAAGGAGCCTGAGACTGAGCTAGAAAAGTCTGAGGGTATCGAAGCTCTGCGAGGCTTAGAATTGGGATTTAATATGCAAACCTTTGCATTGCAGAATGAGTACACCCCTGTGGATGTTCCAGAGCAGTATGAACTTGTCAAAGAGTTTATGAAAACTGATCAAATACGAAAATTGTATTCATAATAATAGAAAAAAGTTCTTGACTTAATAATTTTATAGTTTATATTAGTGATTGTTCGGTACGAAAGGGAAAACAAATGCCGCAACAAGAAGCTAACTTAAATCTTTTCCACTTAATTCCTTATCCCCTTTCGGATGGCTTATTACAGGCTAATCAGTCATCCACCTAAACCAGAAAGGAAAGATAATGAGTGAAGACCTACACGACTTTAAATCAGTAAAACTACCTGCACCTGCAAGGCGTTCTGGAGGTATGAAAGTAAGTTGGTATTTGTATGAAGACTTGCTTGATGCACAGCTTGCTTCGGTTGCTGCCGTATTCAATGCGCATTACCGGATGCAGGAAGGCTTTGATGCTGGCTATCTGACTCCCGGTAGCATCACCAAAATTGATGCGAAAAATCGTTGGGAAAAGCCCGAATACGAAGGGTTTTATGAGGTAGTGATACTATAAATACTCTCGACGGGGGCGGCTTCGGTCGCCCCACAATTTGAGAGGTTCGCAGATGAAAGCGCAAACGGCATATATTACTTGCCTTAGAGCGATGAAGTCTTATACTAAACCAACTATTTTAAAACGTAAGTCATTGAATATGTTTAAGATTTTGCTATACACAGCCGCCTTTGCAGGTGGGCTGGCCGGTGGCAGTCTGCTGTACGGTGCGCTGAAACCAGCGTGGTCCGTTGAACTTGACTGTGCCACCATGGATTTGGGTTCGTATGACTATACGGACGTTTCTACCAATCGCCCAACTCGGAACAACAACCCCGGTAACATCAAAAAGACCAGTAGGGCTTACCTCGGTGAGACGAACAATGATGCGATGTTTGAGTCGTTTGCTACGCCAGAGTGGGGCTATGCAGCGATGTTTGACTTGTTGGACCGGCACTATACCGGCCTAACGCTGTCACAGGCTATATACAAATGGTCGCCACCCTATGAGAATGACACTGAACGCTATGTGCAGTTTGTATCTGATAAAACTGGTCTGGACCGTGATGACTTCATAATCGATGTCGATAACGTTGATATCATTGCGGTCGCTCATTGGATGTCGGTGTTGGAACGCATGAAGGGCTTTGAAGAGCTTGATGTAAAGTTGGGATATTTCATTTGGAATAAGTGTTATAGATATAAGGCGTAATTCATTTGAAAGGTATAAAATGATTAATATTTTTATTGGCACTTCTGCTTTCGGTGCAGATGCAGAGTCACAAATGGTGTTAGAGTATAGCATCAAAAAGCATACTTCTGTGGACGTGAGCATTACATGGCTTAAAACATCACAAGACCCAAATTCTAATCTGTTTGGCTGGAGCAAAGGTCGCTGGGGTACTCCCTTTTCTGGATATAGATGGGCAATACCAGAAATCTGTGATTTTAAGGGTAAAGCTATCTACATGGATAGTGACGTTATGGTTCTGTCAGACCTCAAAAAACTTTGGGACCAAGAATTTAAGGAGAACAAAGTAGTCTTATCAAAAGGTGAGGCCGCACCACAACGTTATTGTGTGAGCCTTTGGAATAACGAATATGCAAAAAACTTTTTACCGTCTGTCAAAAGTATGCGGATTGACCCTTTCATTCATGATAAGATGATTGATTTCTTTGCAGACAATCAAGAAATCGTGCAACCCTTCGAAGGCAACTGGAATTGTGTTGATGGAGAGGGATTAACAATCGAACAAATCCAAACGCTACACTTTTCAGATATGCAAACGCAACCACACCTCATGAAATACACACTGCCTAGACTAAGAAGCGACGGTCGAAAACATTGGAGCAAATTTAAACCCAAGCCCCATCCTCGCCAAGACCTACAAAGGCTATTTGATAAATATTATCAGGAAGCTTTGGATTCAGGATATAAGGTTGAAAATTATTTCTAATGGCTAGAACTTTTGTCAAAGGGTCAGGCTCTTTGTCCATGCAAACAGATATTGTGGGTGAGTTTGGTGGGTCTACCCCTCATGCCATGTCTGATTACTATGGCCAAGGTATAAACACAGCAAATAGTGTGGCCATCCCTTCAAGTGGGGCAATCTCATATTCAGATTTTTACGACAAAAGTTCTCTTATCACACAATCTAGAAGCACAGGCGGTGTTACAAACACAGGAGTTTTTAATAATACGGCTGCATCAAGGTCTACGAATTTTTCACGAAATACAAGTATTACAAGAGTTACAAGCGGTTCTAGATCAACGTTTTTTTCGAGAAATACAACCAAAACTCGATTTACAAGCGGCAGCAGATTTACAAGCGGAACAAGAAGCACAAGTGATTTTACAAATCAATCTCGTTCCACTTTTAAATTCACCAATGGTAGTTTTACAAATGTAAACACTTCGGGTTTTACAACAATTTCTAGAAACACAAGTTTTAGTCGCTCCACTTTTTTCTCTAATAACACAAATTACAGTCAGATAACTACAGGGACTAGAACTACTAACATATCAAACAGGGTTACCACGATTGGGCAAAGGTCCACCAATGCCTCTCGGACTACAAACTTTAGCCGAAGCACGCAAAGTGGTGTAAGAAGCACAGATGGCACAAGAACCACAACATTTTTAGATCAATACAAAGAGGGACCATCATAGATTATGAATCCTGCGAATAAGTACACCTTTGATAATTTACCGGATGAAGATAGAGTAAGTAAACAAAATCTGACATACAATCAAAAATATTTAAAAGAATTAGAAAAAAATGAAAAGTTACTTAATGATCTTTGTCCATTAACAACAACGTTTGATGTAAGTCCTATACAAAATCTTTACTTTACAGAGTATGCTTACACAAATATTAACAAATATATAATGATTTATGGTTTGAATTATGAATTCAATGTCAGATATTTATTGAAACATTTTAAACTAGAGAACAAAACTAAAACAGTTTTTGATGACGAAAGTATCGCAGACAAGTATTTTTTAGAGGATTTGGGTGACACTGATTTTTCAGAGGTGATTTTTTTACCCGGCTCTAACATTCTTACTAAGATTGTTGACTTTGATAAAATAGATAGTCTCATGCTGGCTAATCCAGATATTTTAATCAAACCTCATCCTATCACTGATGCCGAAGACATACGGAAGTTGGGTATGAGATATGGTTACTATAGGGTGATTGATCCTGAAGTTTCTGGTTATCAAGTGATGAAAAATTGTGAAAAGGTTTACTTCACAGAAAATTCAGAAATTGGCTTGAGAGCTATTGTTGAAGGTAAGCATGTGGAAAGTGTTTCTCGTACATCTATGAATCAATTGTGTGCATACTTTCCAATTTACTTTTTGTTGAACCAATTTCCACAAAATAAAAAACAAGTTATACAATCATTTTTTTCTGGTAATTACGGTGTGATTGATGTAACTGAAGATATAAATGTTAATGCGAAAAAATTAGAAAGATATTTTGAAACTTCTATGAAATATAGAGAAAAGTTTCTGCCAGTGACTTTGCCGTTTAACGAAGATGAGTTTTTTGGAATCAAAGCAGGGTAAATTTAAATTATGAATAGTCACAAGTTTTACGATGATGAAGAAAAATTAGATTTTTCCGATGTTCTTATTGTCCCCGGAATGGCTAAGAACGGGGCTTCTTCTTCGAAACCAAAATTTTCCGTTAGATCAAGAAATGATGTCAAACTTCTTAGAAGCGTGCATCATACGAAAGTGTCAAAAGACGGAGATGTGATAGATAAATCTTTCACAGCCATCCCAATTATTGCTGCTAACATGGATGGAGTTGGCACTCTAAAAATGGCACAAGTTATGAAACGCAATGGCATGATGACTTGTTTGAATAAATCTCTCTCTTTAGAGGATTTAGACAAGTGTGAATCGCAATCGCACGCCTTTTTAACCGTTGGTATAAGTGCCGATGATTTGGATAAAATTAGAAATTTTTCTGATAAATTTCACAAAATTTGTATTGATGTTCCAAATGCTTACATAGGTGACATTGTACAATTTGTTTCTGACGTAAGAAGAATAGTATCAACCACTCATTTTATTATGGTAGGAAACATTGTGACTGGTGGTCAGGCCATGAGTCTGTACATGGCAGGAGCAAATTGCGTAAAAGTAGGTATTGGCTCTGGTAGTGTGTGTACAACTCGCCTCAAAACTGGCGTAGGATTCCCGCAGTTGTCTGCAATTTTAGAAGTTGGTGCCATGGCTCATCATATCAATGAAAATTTTGATAGGAAGCTGTATATCTGTTCAGATGGTGGATGTACTAATCCGGGAGATATTGCAAAGGCATTTGCTGCTGGTGCAGACTTTGTGATGCTTGGCGGCATGCTTGCTGGGCATGATGAAGGGGGTGGTGAGATAGTCAACAAATATCAAGAAAGTCCTGACAGAATGCCCCATCCAAACGGGCAAGGTTGGGTTCCAGTCATTGATGAAAAAAAATATGTTAGATTTTATGGTATGTCTTCAAAAACTGCAAATGATAAACATAGTGGTGGGCTTAAGGGTTATCGAGCGGCTGAAGGCAAAGAAGTGGATGTTCCATACCGGGGGTCCGTACAAGATACCATTGATGATATCTTAGGAGGGCTGAGATCAGCTTGTACATATGTCTTAGCAGAAAATTTGGTTCAATTTTATAAAAATAGTAAATTTATAAAAGTGAACAATCAAGTAAACACGGTTTTTGGTCAAGGATGAATACCTTAGTTACCACTTATTATGAAAATCCTGAGTTATTCGAAATATTTATTGAAAATAATTTTAATCAAGATTATTTTAGTAATTTAATAGTGGTAGATGATGCATCCTCTAAATATCCTGCTAAAGATATTTTACAACACTATGATACTTCCAATATTTCTTTATTTGTCTTGACAGAAGATGTTGGCTTTAATGGACATGCAGCACGGAATCTTGCAGCATATCAGACTAAAACAAAATGGATTACTT
>NZ_CAXBAN010000098.1:0-7945 GCF_963973675.1 uncultured Planktosalinus sp.
ATCGAAGCTTCACTTTCGTGGGGAACAATTTCGGCTTTATAACCAAGGCTTGAGGTCAAAATCGAAGTTTGCTGGGCTACCAGATGTGTAATGGGGTCTGGATACCAGGTTTCAGATTTTCCGAAATGCAAATAGGCGTTGTAAAGAATGCTTAACAATACATAAGTCCCCAAAAAGAGAACGAGAAAGCGGATAACAGATTTGTATTTAAGGAAAAGTGCCTTCAATAATTGTGTGTTCGTTTAGACAAAAATAGAGAAAAGAGCCGGATAAATAAATCCACAGGCGTTTGACAAAGAAATAAAACATGAAGGAATTTAGTAGCATTAAGGCTTCTATCTTAACTACCCTTAACTCCTTAATGGTTTAAATAATGAGTATAAATCCATATAATCCGCATCATCAGTATGCCAAAAAAATAAAACATGTAAGAATTTAGTAGCATTAAGGCTTCTATCTTAACTACCCTTAACTTCTTAATGGTTCAAAAAAACTAAAACATAATACTCAACAACTCCTCGGTAGTAATGTCTTTAAAATAGTGTTTCATATCAAATTGACTCCATGCTTTTTTAATTGCCTGTTCCTCATGTGGCAAGTTCACGAGTGCTTCTTCTATGGGGGCAATATCCTTGATATGAAAAAAATCGCCGGTGATTTGGGCTTTTTTGATGATTCCTTTTTCCACGTCCAGATGTACTTCAATGACGCCTCCTTCTGAGCGCATGCCTTGCTGAAAGTTATAATCGGGTGAGCGGCCAAAGTTCCATTCCCAGGTAGCATATTTTTCATCCCTGATGGTTTGAATTTTAGCCAAATCTTCTTTTGTAAATTCATACATTTTGGCTTGGGGAAAGGTGTCGAGAATATGGCTTAAAATCTTATCAGTAAATTCGTGAAGGCTAAGCGGCTCTTTGAGGTGATCACTGATATTGGTCACTCGCTTTGGAATCGACTTTGTGCCACGGCCTTTGTATTTTAACGGGTTTATTTTCAAAGCCCCCGAAATGTCTTTCATTTCGGAAGCAAATAACAAGGTGCCGTGGTGCATCACCTTGTTTTTAAACACATGCTCTGCATTGCCTGAAAACTTTTTGCCGTCTATAGTGAGGTCATTTCTTCCTTCAAACTTGGCATCGACCCCAAGGTTTTGAAGCACTTCAAGAATGGGCTTGGTATAGCGTCTAAAATCAACCATATCTTCGTTATCACTGGTTCGGGTAAAGGTGAAATTGAGGTTGCCCAGGTCGTGATAGACTGCCCCACCACCCGATAGGCGGCGCACCACTTTAATTTCTTTTTCACCCACATAATCCAGGTTGATTTCGGCCAGGGTGTTTTGGTGTTTCCCCACAATGATGGCATTGTCGTTTTGCCACAACATAAAACAATCTTCCTCGATGTGTTTAAAAATATACTCATCGGTGGCAATGTTGAAGTAAGGATCTGTACCGATATGTTTTATACAAAGCATGGTCTGTTATTTTTTTGATGTTAAATGTAGCCTTTTCTGAATTTAGTCAAAAGAAAAACATATGAAACTCTTTAATTTGAATAATCGGCTTGTTTTTTTACAAATTAATCTTCTGGATTTCATATCTCTGCAAATAATTTTACTCACAATCTTTTCAGATGTTGACGTTTTATTTAACAAAAATATAGAATTGAGGTTGTATTCTCGTTAACTGAAAATAAATACTTTTGCCTAAACATTTTTATTATGACATTTAACCAATTAAAACCCGAAGTTTCAAAAATACTAAGTTTTGATAACGCCTCTCCTGATGAAAAACTCACAAAAGTTTGTGAGCTCCTTCAGGAACATATTTCCTATTATGACTGGGTGGGCTTTTACTTTGCCAATGAAGCGAAACGCACTTTACATTTAAAAGCCTTTGCCGGGGAGCCTACAGACCACACCGTGATTCCGTTTGGAAAAGGTATTTGTGGCCAGGTGGCTGTGTCCAACAACAACTTTGTGGTGCCTGATGTGAAGGCTCAAGACAACTACATAGCTTGCAGCATCACTGTGAAAGCAGAAATTGTAATCCCACTTTTTAAAGACGGAAAAAATATTGGGCAAATTGATATTGACTCCAATACCCCAGATCCTTTTACTGAAGAAGACGAGCGCTTTTTGGAATGGGTGAATGAACAGGTAGCGAAGATTCTTTAATGCTTAATAAACTTTTTACTCACCCGCTCACCAACCTCACTTTCAAACACCACAAAATACAAACCAGGGTTTAATGCTTTTACATCAATTTTTGAATGGCTATTTTCAAGAGTATTGTTTTGAAACAGTTTGCCATTGAAATCATAAACAGTACCTGTAATCAAATGGTTTGAGATATTTTTTATGTGTAAAGTTTCTTTAACAGGATTGGGGTATACAGCAACGCTATTTTGACTAAAGCTTGTAGCAGACAACAACACACTGTTATAAACCGCCCAGTCGCCCTCAACGTTTTCTATAGTGAGTTGGAAGTGGCCATAAACACTTTCGATCGAGTATGTGAATGGATTCTTAGGGATTGAAAAATTTTCTAAAAAAATAGAAAAATATGCGTCTTGAAAAAATAAAAAATCACCATCAACAAACACACATTCACCAAAAAAAGGATTTAATTCTATTTCAAAAATTTCAAAACCATTGTTATTTAGAAAATTTATATCAGACTGAAAATTGTCAAACTCACACAGTAAAACTTGTATTTCTTCATCAATCTCAAAAAATTCTATAGTTCCTATATATTCTGTATAATCTGTTATGTAGTAGCTGTTGTTGTCTATAATCACCTTTTCTAAAAACCAGTTATTTTCAAAAAGGATGGGGTCTTGGGCATAAAGTCCTCCCCCAGCCACTCCAAAAGAGGGGAGCATGTAAACTAATACAATTAAATTCAAATAGAATATTTTTAAGAATTTAAATTCTAGAATTTTCATAATAGTGGTTTTTATAGTTTAGATAAGTTTTTGGAGCCTTGAATTTCGCCATCACAGACTAAAATGATAGAATACAGCCCGGATGCAAAACCGGAGAGATCAATGGTGTGTGAATCTTCTACAGTTCCAAACTCACCTCTTCCCACTAACCTCTCATAACTATTTACATTCCTGTTCTAATCGCATCCACGGGGTTGAGTCTGGATGCTGATATGGCCGGGATAATTCCTGAAATCAACCCTATAATCCCGGAAACGATTGTACCGATTGCCAGGTTTTTGAGAGAAACTACAAATTGAAAATCACCCGTAAACATCGACGCGAGGATTGAGGCGATCCAAACAAAAAACAAGCCTATGAGTCCGCCAATAACAGCCAGTATCACTGCTTCAAATAAAAATTGATACAGTATAAACTTGTTTTTGGCTCCCAGTGATTTTTGGATTCCAATCAGGTTGGTGCGCTCTTTCACAGAGACAAACATAATATTGGCAATTCCAAAGCCTCCCACGAGCAAAGAAAAACCACTAATGAGCAGCCCCATAAAATTGAGTTGCCCGGTTAAATTGTCAATCATATCTGAAAAGCCTTTGAGTTCATTGATGAAGAAATTCTCAATGTCATCGGGTTTTAAACCTCGGGCTGCCCTGATGCGTTGTTTTACCTGAGCAATAAACTCTGCCTGATCTACGCCGCTTTCAGGTTTTATGACAATTTGAGGAAACGAGCCCCGGTTGTTATCACCATAAATGCGTCGCACCACATTCACCGGAAGATAGGCAGCGCCATCTTTTGAATTGCCAAACAAACCGGCTCCTTCTTTTTCAATCACACCAATCACATTGAATTTTCGACCATACATACGCACGGTTTTGCCAATGGGTTCCTCTTCATCAAAAAGGCTGCTGGCTATTTCATCGCCCAGTACTAAAACCGGTGCACCGCTTGCAGATTCTGCTTCATTAAAGAAACGTCCTTTGGCGAGTTTTAAGGCTTCAATGTCATAATATTCGTGCGTAATTGCGCCAATTTGGACTCTGGAAACCGTTTTATCTTCATAGCGAATGGCTTCCTGAGGCACATTCATTCCATAGGTAACCGCTTCCACATCATTGAGGTTTCTGGACAGGTATTGGTACTCTTCGTAGCTTACATCCGGAAATTGCTCACGGCGCCAACGCGGAATTGATGTGGGACCAAATGAATAACGCGCCACTACCAGTGTGCTGTTGTCAAGACCGCTAATGGAGTCTTCAATTTCCATTTTAAGCGAATCGACTGCCGCTAAGATTGCAATAATTGAAAATATACCAATGGTCACCCCCAGCAACGACAAAAAAGTGCGCAATTTATTATTTACCAATGCACTGATTGCAAAATTAAAACTTTCTTTTAACAGCCTGAGGTAGATTAGCATAAGGTGCTATTTAAATGATGTTTTTGATTCAATAAGTAGGACGTATTTCAGTTGGAAAAGTTACACTCTTTTTTTAAATAATTAAAAAGTGAGCTTTTTCAATCAAATATTGAAACTTCAGAGGGTAAAGTTTGAACTTTTTCTTTGTAAATACCTACTTTTGCACTTTTAGGGTTTGATATAAAATAACCTATACTAAACACAACACAATGAGCGATTTAAAAAAGGCCCAATCTGCCTTAATTTCTGTATTTAGCAAAGAAGGTTTAGCACCTATAGTTCAAAAGCTACACGAGCTGGGCATCACCTTATATTCTACAGGCGGCACTGAAACATACATCAAAAACCTGGGCATACCCGTTGTGCCTATCGAAGACATCACTTCCTACCCCTCTATTTTGGGTGGCAGAGTAAAAACCTTACATCCCAAAGTATTTGGAGGCATCCTCAACCGACAACACGTAGCCACGGATGTTTCAGAAATGGAGGCCTATGAAATCCCCCAGCTCGACCTTGTGATTGTAGATTTGTATCCGTTTGAAAAAACGGTTGCATCAGGAGCTTCTGAAAGTGATATTATTGAAAAGATTGACATTGGTGGCATTTCACTCATCCGTGCAGCGGCTAAAAACTTCAACGACACGCTTTGTGTTTCCTCTGTAGATGACTATGATGCTTTTTTAAACTTAATAAACGAAAAGCAAGGCGCCACTTCACTCTCTGACCGCAAACAGTATGCGGCCAAGGCTTTTCAGGTTTCTTCGCATTATGACAGTGCTATTTTTAACTATTTCAACACTACCGAAAACATTCCGGCACTGAAAATAAGTTATGGAAAAGGGCAGGCATTGCGCTATGGTGAAAATCCGCATCAAAAAGGTTTTTTCTTTGGGGATTTTGAGGCTGTGTTTGACAAAATACACGGCAAGGAGTTATCATACAACAATTTGCTGGATGTGGATGCCGCCGTACAATTGATGGGAGAGTTCAGAGGTGAACAACCCACATTTGCTATCTTAAAACACAACAACGCCTGTGGTGTGGCTCAGCGAGACAGCATAGCAGAAGCGTATAAAGATGCGTTGGCCGGCGACCCGGTTTCAGCCTTTGGTGGCATATTAATCAGCAACACAACCCTGGACGAAGAAACGGCTGCTGAGATTAACAACTTATTTTGTGAAGTGGTGATTGCCCCTTCATTTTCGGCTGAAGCGGAAGCCATTTTAAAAGAAAAAAAGAACCGAATTTTACTGGTGCAAAAGGGATTTGAGTTTGGAAATGAGCTGGTGCGAACTTGTTTAAACGGGGTGTTATTGCAAGAAAAAGACAGCATCACAGATTTACCTGAATCATTTTCTCAGGCAACAGACAATAAACCCACCAACCGGGAGTTAGAAGACTTAGTATTTGCCTCTAAACTATGCAAGCACACCAAGTCAAACACCATTGTTCTTGCCAAAAACAAACAGCTGTGTGCTTCAGGCACCGGTCAAACCTCAAGAGTGGATGCCTTGCGACAGGCCATTGAAAAAGCAAGGAACTTTGAGTTTGATTTAAAAGGAGCCGTGATGGCAAGCGATGCGTTTTTCCCGTTTCCTGATTGTGTTGAAATTGCAGACCAAGCCGGAATTACTGCTGTAATTCAGCCGGGTGGCTCTATCAAAGACCAATTAAGCATCGATTATTGCAATGAACATAAAATGGCGATGGTATTTACAGGAACACGTCATTTTAAACATTAATTTTTTTACATTTGTTTATTGCACTAAAATAGACCCTAAATAATATAACTCTGACAACAAACACACTATGGGATTTTTTGACTTCTTAACCGAGGAAATTGCCATTGACCTTGGAACCGCAAATACACTGATTATTCATAACGACAAAGTTGTGGTTGACAGCCCGTCAATTGTTGCACGTGACAGGATAAGTGGTAAAATAATCGCTGTGGGAAAAGAAGCTGCGATGATGCAGGGAAAAACTCATGAAAACATCAAAACCATTAGACCCCTAAAAGATGGGGTTATAGCCGATTTTGATGCGAGTGAAAAAATGATTAATATGTTCATCAAAGACATTCCGGCTTTGAAGAAAAAATGGTTTACGCCTTCTTTAAGAATGGTCATTTGTATTCCAAGTGGAATTACGGAAGTTGAAATGCGAGCAGTAAAAGAAAGTGCAGAACGTGTCAATGGGAAAGAAGTGTATTTGATTCACGAACCCATGGCAGCCGCCATTGGTATTGGTATTGATATTATGCAGCCTAAAGGAAATATGGTGGTCGATATAGGAGGTGGAACAACAGAAATCGCTGTGATTGCTCTCGGCGGAATTGTTTGTGACAAATCAGTAAAGATTGCCGGTGATGTGTTTACCAATGACATTGTTTACTTTATGCGCACCCAGCACAACCTCTATGTTGGTGAGCGCACTGCAGAAAAAATAAAAATTCAAATTGGTGCCGCCACTGAAGACCTTGAAAATCCGCCGGAGGAAATGTCTGTTCAAGGACGTGATTTATTAACCGGAAAACCCAAACAAGTACAAACCTCTTTTCGTGAAATTGCCAAGGCACTTGACAAATCCATTTTAAGAATAGAAGATGCCGTGATGGAAACCCTCTCACAGACACCCCCTGAGCTTGCAGCAGATATTTATAATACAGGAATCTACCTGGCCGGTGGTGGCTCTATGCTAAGAGGATTGGACAAGCGTTTATCACAAAAAACCGATTTACCGGTTTACATTGCCGAAGACCCTTTACGTGCAGTGGTTAGAGGAACCGGCATCTGTTTAAAAAACTTAAACAGATACAGAAGCATTTTGATTAAATAGAACACTTTATAAGTGCACTTTGCTTCTTAATTTAGAGAATTACCGTTGGGTTTTCTTTCCATAGAAATTACAACTTACAGCACTTTTTAACTATGCAGCAGATTATTAATTTTTTTATCAGAAACAAAAATTTTCTTTTGTTTATGCTGCTCTTTGTTTTTTCTTTATTTCTAACAATACAGTCACACTCCTACCACAAGAGTAAATTTGTACATTCGGCTAATTATGTAACAGGAAGTATTTACAGTTTGAGAAATGAAGTAACGGGGTATTTTGGACTCCGGTCTGAAAACAGGTTGCTTCTGGAAGAAAACAGTCGATTAAAAAACCAACTGCAACTTTTTCAAAACACACAAAAAAAACCTACAGACAGTGTGTTGTCCAAATTTGAATATGTCTATCGCCCCGCTGAAGTAATCAACAACAGTTTTTCAAAAGCCAATAACTACCTCACCTTAAAAGGAGGAAGCAATCAGGGATTTCAACCCTCCATGGGGGTCGTGACCGTTGACGGCATTGTGGGAATCACTGACCAGGTGAGCCCCAACTACACCACCGTTTTATCGCTTCTCAATTCCAAATCGAGTATTAGTGTGGCCCTTAAAGAAAGCGGGCATTTTGGCTCCCTTATCTGGGATGGTGAAAACCCCGGTACAATGCAGCTCATTGATATATCACGACAAGCTCCGGTGAAGGCAGGTGATACAATTATCACTGACGGAAGGTCAACGATTTTTCCAAAAG
>NZ_CAXBAN010000099.1:0-7923 GCF_963973675.1 uncultured Planktosalinus sp.
TTCTAACCTTATATTTAGAGAGCCATCAAAAGGAATTGTAAATTGTGTCGCCTTAGTATCACATTCAGGGTGAGAAACTTGTAATGTGTAATTGCCTTCACAAAGATTATCAAACTGAAAGTTACCATCTAAATCGGTTTGTGTAAAAATTTCGTGACCTGCAATAATTAAAACTGCCCCAGAAAGTGGACTTCCATCGTGGAAGTCAACAACACGTCCGGTTATGGATTGATTGCAGTTTTGAGAATAAGACTGAAAACCAATAAATAATATAAAAAGAAAAATACGCATAATACTACTCTTGCTTTCGCAAAAAAAGTTGATAAATTAAAAAAGAAAGAAAACTTAAGTTATACGCTTTTTGGGGGACCCCTTAAACTAATGTGAAAAGTTGCAGTGAAAAAAAGTTTGTCCCCAACAGGAGGAAATATTGTCTTAAAATTTGATATTGTTTGAGGCTGAATGCTATGACTTGAAAGACTTAATACTGGAGTAATGTGAAAATCAAAAACATCACATTCAGCATCCAGTTGATGGAGGTGAGTAGTCCCTGTTTCAGTGCAATGATTAAAGTCGCTGTGACTAAAAATATGTAGTGCTTCTGAAGAAAAAGAAAATAACAAGGCAACACCCAGAAAAATGGATGTAAGCTTAGAAGTTATTTTTGTTTCTTTTATCAAGTGTTTAATAATAGTATTATCTGAAGGTAAGTCTTTGAAACATTTTTTTTACAAAATTCCAGAAAAAATCAAATTCACCAAATATCCAACCAACCAGTAAAAGAATTACTTTATAGACCGGTAGAATTATTAAAATTCTTACAGGCCAATATAACCATAAGTCCTGTGAAATTCCTAAAAGTAAAGTTAAAGGTTCACCCAGCCTTGCTGCCAGAGTACCAGTTATCCCAAAAACAATAAATATGATAATTAATTGACGGTTGGATGTTATGCCCCAGCGATCTTTAAGTTTCTTCATCGAAGCTTTTGGTTGTACGTGATTTCAAAATATTTAAAGTAATTGTAAAGTAAATAATTTACTTCCAACCCATAGGAAACAGAAGGATCATAATTAATTTCCTGTACATATAGATTTTTGTTAAACCCTGGAGCATAAACACGGTAGTTGTATTCAGTAACATATTCCATGTTTCTGGTTTCAAGATAGCTCAACCCATAATATCCTTTGGGTGGCTGAGTAATTAACCAGCTGTTAAATCCGGGTTCAATGATTATGATTTCATACTCGATGCTATCGTTGGCAATTCGGACAGTGTCAGAAAAACCAGTATCTTCTGGTCCTGATTTAACGGTTGACTTTGAAGTGTCACAACTTACAACAACCAAAGAAAAAACGAGTATAGTGAACAAATACTTCATAAACACAAAGGTACAAATTTAAAAAGGAATAGATTTTTTACTGATATATATTTAACAGAGTAAGTTAGTTGAATCTATAATTTAAATAACATTAAATGATTTTTATTTTTTAAACAAACCACCAAGCAGCCCACCCAGTCCTGAACTTTTCTTTTTACTAGTATCATTGCCGTTTAGAAGCATCCCTGCAATATCATCAATCACACTACCATCTCCATCTTGGTCAAGTAACGAATGAAGCAGGCTTTGTTCCTCTTGAGATTTTCCGCCAATTAGATTTCCAAGAATGCCTGTCAATGAACTTTCATTTGTGACATTAGAATTTTTAGCTTCCTTGCCGAGCAAGCCTATCACAATTGGGGCAGCAACTTTTAGAATCTGAGCAACACTATTGTTATCCAGTCCTGTTTTTAGACTTAAAGCACTTACCATTTGAGATTTTTGTGAACCAAGAACATGATTTAAAATACCTTCTCCATCGTTGAGATCTTCCTGATTGACACCTCCTTGAAAATAACTGTCGATATTGTTGACGATACTGCCATCGTGTTTTGTTTGTAAAGCGTTTAAAAGACTTTTGGCTCCTGTTGGTTCTGAAGCATTTTTTTTCATTGCACCCAGCAATAAGGGCAAAGCTATGCTAATTACTTTAGTAGTTTTATCCTTTGGTGCATTGGTTTGTGAGCTTGCGCCCATAATAATTTTTTGTCCGAAGTCGCTGTTGAGTAATTCTAAAATAGTTGACATAAGCTAAATTTTAAAATGAGTAATAATTTTTTCTGCCAATTCAATTCCAATTCTTTCCTGAGCCTCAACTGTTGCAGCACCAATATGAGGACTCATCGATATTTTTGGGTTCATTAGCACTTGAATAGCCGGGCTTGGTTCTTCTTCAAAAGTGTCTAAGCCTGCAAAACTTAACTTGCCAGTATCTAAAGCTTCTTTTAGGGCTACTTCATCCAGCACACCACCACGAGCAGCATTGATAATTGCCGCACCGTGTTTCATCTGCTCGATTTCTTTTTTTCCTATTACATATCCATCCTGAGCTGGAACATGTAAAGTTATGAAGTCACTGACTTTCAGAATCTCATTAAAAGGAATAGTTTCAATTGCTAAACTTATTTTTTCTCCGGTAAAAAATTCAAGAGTTATTTCAGCATTTTTAACATATTTGTCACACGCAAGCACATTCATACCAAGACCTAAAGCTATTCTGGCTACCTCCTGGCCTATTCTGCCAAGTCCTATAATTCCTATAGTCTTTCCTCTTAATTCTATTCCCTTGGCATAACTCTTTTTAAGATCGTTGAATTTAGTGTCACCGTCAAGTGGCATCATTCGATTGGCATCATATAAGAACCGAACACCGGTAAATAAATGTGCAAATACAAGTTCAGCAACCGAAGCAGAAGATGCTGCCGGAGTGTTGATTACATGAATTCCTTTTTCTTTGGCGTAAGCAACATCAATGTTGTCCATACCAACCCCCCCACGGCCAATGAGTTTGATTGACTGACAAGAGTCAATTACTTCTTTTCTTACAGTTGTAGCACTGCGAACCAAAACTGCATCAATTTTATGCTGATTGATGTAATTAATGAGTTGTTCCTGAGCAACTTTGGTGGTTATTACTTCTATTCCTGCTTTTTCCAAGGCTTCAATGCCGCTTTTTGAGATTCCGTCGTTTGCTAATACTTTCATTATGATGGTTTATGATTTAAAAGTAGTTATCAAAATTATATTTTTTAAACTTTGTTTTTGAGTTGCTGCATGATTTCTGTAAGTAACTTCACACTTTCAAATGGTAAAGCGTTGTAGATTGATGCCCTATAACCACCAACAGATCTGTGGCCATTTAGACCGCTAATACCGGATTCTGCCAATAAACTTTCAAATACATCTTTATGATAATCATCTTTAAGTTTAAATGTTACATTCATCATGGAACGGTCTTCCTGGATAGAAATATTGGGGACAAACAATTCATTCGCATCCAGCTCCTCATACAACAAGGATGCTTTCCTGTTATTTTCTTTTTCAATTGTTGTAAGCCCTCCTTTGTTTTTGATCCATTCAAGAGTAAGCATTGAACAATATACAGCAAATACAGAGGGAGTATTGTACATACTTTCTTTATCAATATGTTGCTTATAATTCATATATTTGGGAATTGCCCGGCTTACATTTCCTAAAATATTTTCTTTTACAATTACCAGGGTAGTGCCTGCAGGACCCATATTTTTCTGTGCACCAGCATAGATCAAATCAAATTGCGAATAATCAATAGCTCTTGAAAAAATATCACTACTCATATCACAGACCAAAGGAGCAGTTGGTTTTGGAAATTTTTTAAATTGTGTACCATAAATTGTATTATTACTGGTACAGTGCACATAACTCATACCGGCAGGAATATCAAACCCTTTTGGTATATAGGTGAACTTTTGATCTTTTGAAGAAGCTACTTCAAGTACTTCACCAAAAAAACGGGCTTCCTGAATTGCTTTACTTGCCCAAGTACCTGTGTTGATATAGGCTGCTTTGCGTTCCAGCAAATTTTGTGCAACCTGTACAAATTGAAAACTGGCACCACCATGCATAAATAAAGCCTGATACCCTTTGTTTTCAAGTTCGGTAAGTTCCAATGCAAGCCGGCGAGCCTTTTCCATTACAGTAACAAACTCTTTACTTCTGTGAGAAATTTCAAGAACCGATAAGCCTGTATTTTTAAAATTAAGTACTGCAGAGGAGGCCTGCTTAAGAACCTCGCTTGGAAGAATTCCGGGACCGGCACTAAAATTATGTTTTTTCATAGGGTAATTTTCAAATAGTTTATAGCACTAATTTACTGACATTTAATCGTAAAATATATTGAATGTCCACTAAATTTTCAATAAAAAGTCAAGTGTGTTAATTGTATCGGCATAATCCCACAAATCGGGCTGCTGTGTCTGTCCAAAAGCAACTTCACCATCGGTAAATCCATAAGAAACAATACACTGAAGTTGATCCTGATCTTGTCGTAACTGGTGTTTTAGTGACTCTATAGATGAATAGTACTCATAAAAACAACTGGCAATAGGTGAACTGTATCCTTTATCTGCTTTCAGCATAAAAAAACCATTGTCCAAAAACTTAAATTCACTCATCAAATAAACTGCTTTGTTGTAATCATAATTATTGGCATATTTATGTTTGTCCATTAAAGTATGCCAGGGATAGATCGCATTAAAAAACTTATCAAAATTGTAATTTTCTGGGACCATTAATTTCGACACATTTCTACAACCCAATCCATAATATCTGAATATATCTTCACCAAGTGCACTCAGTTGGCTTTCAGTTTCATTACCGGTTAGAACAGCAACAGAATTTCTATTTTTTCTGATTATATGTGGTTTGTTTTTAAAATAATATTCAAAATATCGGGCGGTATTGTCACTTCCTGTTGCAATCACTGCATCAAAATCTGCGAGTTGTTCCTCAGTAAATGATATACGTTTTTTAAATCCAGAATCAATATGTTCCAAATATTTAGCGAGATAGGGCAGGAGTTGTTTGTCTTTTGTTGATTGCTTCACAAGCACGTTATTTCCGGAGATTAAAACAGATAAAAAATCGTGAAACCCAACTAATGGGATGTTGCCGGCCATAATAATGGCGACTGTTTTCGGATGTTTACCATCAAAAGAATAGACTGAAACCCAGGCTGATAAATTATTTTCTGTGAGTGCTTCAGACCAGTTTTTAATTGCAAATCGAATGTTTTCATTGGTAAACCACCCATTGTGCTCTTCAGCAAGTTTAATCTGATGGAGCATACCTTCAAAAAACAAATCATTATTTGGAATGTTCTCTTTTTTATGAGGCTGATTTTCTGCAAATTGTGATAAAAAATTTCCAAGGTGAATAAAGGCTTTGATACGTTCTGTTAATGTCATAAAGCAATTTGGTTATGAAATGTTTTGGAGTTATTTTTGTACAAATTTACGCAAAGAAAAAGAAAATTATGGCAATTATAATAACAGATGAATGTATCAATTGTGGTGCTTGTGAGCCGGAATGTCCAAACACAGCAATATATGAAGGTGCTGATGATTGGCGTTATGCCGACGGAACTGACCTAGAAGGCAATGTGGTACTTCCAAATGGTAAAGAAGTCAATGCTGAAGAAGTTCAAACACCTGTAAGTGATGAAATTTATTATATTGTTCCCGATAAATGTACAGAGTGTCAAGGTTTTCATGAAGAACCACAATGTGCAGCAGTATGTCCTGTAGATTGTTGTGTTCCAGATGATAATCATCAGGAAACCGAAAAAGAATTATTGGCTAAACAGGCGTTTATGCACCATAAATAAAAGGGTTAAAAAATAATAAACTAAAAACCGAAATACGTTCAAGTATTTCGGTTTTTTTATTTCATTGAATTTAGATAATTTAGTTGTCAGATATACCAATTAAAAAAAAACAATGAAACAATTTATACTTTTAATTTTCTTTTTATTTTTTGAAAGCATAGCCATAGCGCAATGTCCTTTTGATAGTACAGTTACTTCCAACCCAGATTTAAGCGGTGGAAATGAAATACAATGCTCAAATCAGGTTATTGAATTTATGGCTCCTGCAGGTTATGAAAGCTATCAATGGAAATATAAGTTTTCAACATCCGGAAACGCAAACAATTTTGAAGGAGAAACAAGTAATACATTAAGCATCATAGCCGGTGATTTGGGTTTTGCATATGTATTTGTTACCATAACCGAAGATGGTTGTACTGAAGATTCTAACGAAATAATGTTTGATACCTGGATATTTCAGTCGCCTGCTATTGAACATGAACCTAATACAACCTTATGCTATGGAGAGACTTCCATTATTTCAAGTGCATTTCCAGGACCTCAAAATTTTAGATGGTTTAAAGATGGTGAATTAGTTCAGGAAGGTACTCAAGATTTTTATGAAGTTTCTGAAGCAGGTTCATATTTACTGGAGGTATCTTATGAACAGTGCCCTGAACAATGGCTTTCCAGCGGGGTTCCAGTAACATTTGACGTAATTGGTGAAGAAGTGACAATTACTGAATTAGGGGTCGAGCTTATTACTACTGAAAACGGAAATAATTATAAGTGGTTTATTGATGGGGAAGAAATTCTTGGTGAGAATAATTTTTCAATTGAACCACAACAAACCGGAAACTATACTGTAGAAGTTACATTTGGGCCTCCAACTTGTTTGATTTTATCTGAACCTCACTTTTATGAGGTTTTAAGTTTAGAAGAAAACGAATTTTATAAAGGAGTATTTTTCAAAAACACGAAAGCCGTGCAAGGTCAATTTATACTGACTAATACCGATAATAAAAACCTCGAAATTAGTTTGTATTCTTTGAATGGTAAATTAATTTCCATGATCAATTCAGCAAATAGCGAAATTCCTATCGAATCAGCAGCTGCTAAAGGAATTTACCTTTGTAAAATACAAAGCCAAGGGTATGCTAAATGGGAAAGGTTATTAAACTAACAGTTTTTTAAATGTAAATGCCTGTCACTTATTAAAGGTAGGATTAATATTCAAAAAATGGAACAGTCCTGTGATGAAAAGGATTGTAAAAAAATGGCATGGAAGCATCACGATAAACTGAATTATACACACGGTTTCGACCTAAATAGTAGGGCTCATTCACCCTTACTTGGATAGCGCGCTCTTTTTTAACAGCTTTACTAAACCCCAAGGTTTCTGCATTGATTGGGCGATTCGTATTTGGTTTGCGATTGAGATAAGAATCTTGTTTATTAAGTGCGTCTTGCATACTTACAGGTTGCCAGTAATTGCTTGATGATAGCCCCAATGTCTTTGAAAACTGCTGCTTTTTATATTTCTGAATAAAAAAACTATTTTCTATCTGAAACACTTCAGGTAACGTGGTTTCATCAATGGTTAAAAATTGTGCGCCAAACTCTTGAGAAGATAGCAGTCCACTAAAAATTAAAAAGAAAAGACAGATAAAGACCTTCATCAAATTTTGTGTTTATAAAGATGTTTATCAAAAATCATCCCAATTAATTTCTTTAATCCATTAAAACCCATTCCCCTTTGTCCAGCAAAGGAATTGCTTGCTTAAACTTCAATGATTTGGTTTCACCGCTCATTACATTTTTGATAGTTACTTTATCATTCCGGCCAATTTTTGGTTTGTCTCTGACAATGGTTTCGGTAACTGTTTGTTGTGACTGAGTCTGACCTGCAGCCCGAGATTGTGCAGCGCGCTCATCCATATTGGGGATTTCATCTTTTTGAGTTTGTAAATTTTCCTTCGGCTTGCGCTGGCGGGCTTCTCTTATTTGTGCTTCATCTTGTTGTGGTAACTCCCCCTTAAATAAGAACGAGACCACTTCTTTATTTACTTTTTCAATCATTACTTTAAAGAGTTCAAAAGCTTCAAACTTATAGATAAGTAAGGGGTCTTTTTGTTCGTGAACAGCTAACTGTACTGATTGCTTTAATTCATCCATTTTTCTCAAATGGGTTTTCCAGGCATC
>NZ_CAXBAN010000100.1:0-7912 GCF_963973675.1 uncultured Planktosalinus sp.
CTTTAATTGAAAAGCCTTCCGTCACTCTCACTGAAGAACAACTGCAACAATGGACAGGAGCTTACCAATTTGATGATGTTGTGCGTTTTATCACATATAGTGACGGTTCTCTTTACAGTACTCGTGAAGGTGGGCAACCCTTTAAACTGTTTCCTCTTTCAGAAAATGAGTTTCAGTTTAAAGACAGTTTCACAACTTATAAGTTTTCTAAAAAAAATGATAAAAAAGAAACACTCTTTACTGACCGAATCAACAAAAGCAAGGGAGTTGAAACAGATAAAAGCCCCAAGACTGAAAAAGAATCTGTCTCTTTACCAATGGAAGTTCTTGTTCAATACGAAGGCACTTATGAGCTAAATCCTGCTTTTCATATTGTGGTTACAACACGGGAAAACCGCATTTTTGCTCAGGCAACCGGTCAGCCGGAATTTGAAGTTTTTGCAGAAAACGAAAACACTTTTTTCCTTAAAGTAGTAGAAGCCAAAGTAACTTTTAACAAAAACCCTGACGGATCTGTTAAAAGTTTGACACTGTTTCAGGGCGGTCAGGAAATTAAAGGGGTAAAGATAAATTAATCAAAAAATCTTTAAATCATTTACCTCCATCAAATCGATGGAGGTTTTTTATGCATTAAGGTTTCTGTAAAATACAAGATGTGAAAAATAAATTTTAGTATCTTTCCCCAATTAATAACAAAATCTATCTTTTAACAATGAAAACTTTTTATTCCAAAAAAAATGTACCTGCAAAGATGCTGTTTACGGCATTTTTTGTTGTTTCATTTTTACTTTCCCCTTTCAGTAATATTTTAGCACAAGGTGTAACTCCAGATCATATTGCAAAAATGAAAGCAGTAACTGGCAGCACTATTTCAGCTGATGGCAACTTTGTTGCATATACAGTAAGCGTACCTGCAGATGCGTTTAAAGAAAACGCAACAAACAAAACACACCTTTATGTTTTAAATACGACAACTGGTGAGTCTAAACCTTATTTTACTTCTTCAGGAGTGAGTCAGGTAACTTTTCGCCCTGCAAAAGGAACAATCACTTTCTTGACCAAACAATCTGGTGATTCCACAAATGCACTTTATGAATTAAGCTTAACAGGAGGTGAAGCAACCAAACTATTTTCATACAATACAAACATTTCAAATTACAGCTGGCAAACAGATGGTAACCGATTGGCCTTTTCCATTTCGGAAAAAGATAACAAACCCCAAACCCCTCTTAGCTACTCCCCAGACTTCTATGAAGAAGATTTCAACCAGCGTAAAGGATTCATTGTCAATCTTTCTGAAAACAACCCACAACCACAACAATTGAATGTTGATGGAAATATTTATATGATGAACTGGAGCCCCGATGGGTCTAAAATTGCAGTATCTGCTGCGCCCACTTCTTCAGTTGATGACTCTTATATGAAACAAGGTATTTTTGTGGTGAGTAGTAGTAGCAGAAATGTAATCGCGACTATTGACAACGAAGGTAAACTAGGACAAATTGAGTGGAGCCCTGACAATAATCAACTAGCAATAAAAGCGGCAAACGACTTGCATGACCCTATTGACGGCCGTATCTTAATTGTCTCAGCAAATGGAGGAAAGCCTGCTATAATCAACCCAAATTATCAGGGTAAATATGAGTCCATAAAATGGACCGATGCCAATACCATTCACTATCTGGCAAGTGAAGGAACAAGTTCTGTGCTAGGAACCATTCGTCCGGATGGAACTGGTAACCAGCAGATTTTTAAATCTGACGCTCATAACATTACCTCGTTTTCAAGAGCATCAAATGGCGCCATCTCATTTACGGCAAGTTCACCCCAACATCCCACTGAAGTATTTACGTTGACAACAAAAAGAAATGCATCTCCTCAAAAAAGAACCAATAATAACCCCTGGCTGAGTGAAGTACAACTAGGAAAACAAGAAGTGATTACCTACAAAACACGTGATGGAAAATATGATATTCAAGGAATTCTAATGTACCCGCTAAACCACCGGGAGGGAACCAAAGTACCTTTAATAACCGTAGTTCATGGTGGTCCTGAAGCGCATTATACCAATGGCTGGCTAACCGCATATTCAATTCCCGGGCAAATGGCAACTGCAAAAGGTTATGCAGTTTTTTACCCAAACTACAGAGGAAGCACAGGAAGAGGAGTTGAATTTGCTTACAGTAGCCAAGGAGACCTTGCAGGAAAAGAATTTGACGATATCGTAGATGGAGTAGATTATCTGATTGCAGAAGGTGTCGCTGATGAAAAACGCATTGGAGTAACCGGGGGATCCTATGGAGGATATGCTTCTGCTTGGATGAGCACTTACTATTCCGATCGCTTTGCTGCTGCAGTAATGTTTGTTGGAATTAGCAATAATCTCTCAAAATGGGGAACCAGCGACATTCCGGAAGAATTGTATTTAGTACACTCAAGAAAACGCATCTGGAACGATTGGGAAGGTTATCTGAAAAGAAGTCCTGTGTATTATGTAGATCGCTCTCAAACCCCTATTCTTATTATGCACGGTGCTAATGACCCAAGAGTACACCCGGCTCAGTCTATGGAGTTGTACCGCCATTTAAAAGTAAGAAAGCCTGAACTTCCAGTAAGACTTATTTATTATCCTGGAGAAGGCCATGGAAACCGTAATTCAGGTTCAAAATATGACTACAATTTAAGAATGCTACAGTGGTTTGATACTTACCTGATGACAGGTGATAAAACCGCAGCTAAACCCGATTTAGACTTACCTGTAAAGAAATAAATCACACTATAATTACCTAAAAAAGTGATTGGTAACCCCAATCACTTTTTTGTTTATTTATCTCACAAATACCTCACAACTCTTTACTAAAAAGAAGGTTTTACTTTCAATACAGAATAAATAAAAAAAAACCTAACTATATAATTTTCATATAATTAGGTTGATATTTGCGAGTTTTGGCAAACTCTTTTGTCGGGATGACAGGATTTACAGAATCCTTTTACATCCATTGCTGGAAATACAAAAGTGAAACTATCGTTTTCTCACTTTTTTATCCCCTTACGGTTTACAAAATTGCATTTTGTACGCTTCAGGGAATAAAAAAAGTGATTTGCTCTCGCAAATCACTTTTGTGCTTGTCGGGATGACAGGACGATGTACGCCCTATCTAAACCCTTATAAACATTGAGTTTGTTTGATTATCATTCTTTGAACTCACAAATATCTCACAATAAGAACAGAACATTTTGGTTCACTTTGGTTTCGTGAATGAATTATAAATATACAAAATTTGCTTATTTAATAAAAGTAAAACTTATTGAATCTTCACCCTGATTAATCAATAATAAACTCCTCTACCACTTCCTTTTTTATGCCCGTAAAACTTGCAAATTCTTCTGTGGTGACGAATTGATGTGGTTCCTTGTTTAAGTATTCTCTGATTTTGGACAAGAGGTTCCTGGCGTGTCTTTCACTCTTGCCGGTGATACGCTGAATATCTTTTGGGTAAATACATATCCGTTTTGAATTCTTCATACTTTATCCATACTTCATCTACCCTTCAAAGATACAGCATCGTAGGGGGTTAATCAATGTTTTAAGCGGTTGTGGTGGTGTTTTTTTGTGGGGTGGACTATGGTTTCATCTGTTTTGGTTTGATTTGGTATTTGCGGTTAAAATGGTCTGTTTCGGAAAAGGTGGTTGGTATCGGAAATGGGGTTCTTTGGGTGGTGGTGTGTGCTTATACTTTTGGGTTTTATTAATCAAAAAATCGAATAGTTATGGCAAGACAGACCGGAATTATCAGGTTGAAAGGTACCATTGGAGGTGTTACCTTTTACAAGACCGCCGACGGGCATTTGGCTCGTGAAAAAGGTGGTGTGGACAAAAACCGAATTGCCAACGACCCGGCGTTTCAAAGAACCCGTGAAAATGGGGCTGAATTTGGACGTGCCGGTGCCGGTGGTAAATTGGTGAGAAAGGCCATTCGTTTGCTGTTGCAGAATGCAAAGGACAAACGGGTGACCAGCAGATTGACTCAATCACTTATGAGAGTGATTAAGACGGACCCAACCAATGAGCGTGGGTTGAGAACCATTCCCGATGGGGATATGGCATTGATCAATGGGTTTGAGTTTAACATCAACGGGAAATTGAGTACTGTGATGTTTGCTCCCTACTCCCCTACTTTGGACCGTGTTGCCGGGACCTTGGATGTGGAGATCCCGGTGTTTACTCCTAATGCGAGTATCGATGCTCCTGCAGGGACTACTCACTTCAAAATCGTGAGTGGGTTGGCTGAGGTTGACTTTGAAAACGAGGAGTTTGTTTTTGACAGTCAGGAGACTGCGATTCTTCCTTGGGATGCTCAGGCGACTGCATTAATCAATCTTCTCTCTACGGTAACCGCTAACTCTACCCTGCCGCTGTTGCAGGTGCTTGGTGTGAGCTTTTATCAAGAGGTGAATGGTGATATGTACCCGTTGAAAAACGGTGCTTACAACTCCCTTAGTTTGATTGGTGTAGATCAAGTGTAATCGTGATTTCATTGGGTGATGGAATTGCAATTGTTCAGGAATCAGTTTGAAGGGGGCACCAATGGTGCCCTTTTTCATCAAGGGAAGTTCATTTGTTTTATGATTGAATTGCCCTGGAAGGAGAATGCGCGGAACGTTTCGTGTATTCCTGGTGGGCGTTATGAGTTGGCGCTTTGGTATACGGACCGGTTTAAGCATCATTTAGTGGTTAAGAATGTTACCGGGCGTTCGGGGATTTTGGTGCATCCTGCGAATAATGCGGTGAAAGAGCTTCGGGGGTGTTTGGCTCCGGTTATGCATTTAACAGGTATTGGAACGGGGGTGCTTTCGCGTAAAGCGTTAGAAAAACTCTTACTATTCATTGAACGGTGCCGAATGAAAAAGGAACCCTTGTTTTTGAACATTACCTCAGCGGTGTTTGATGCCGGTGAGGGAACTAATTAGCTAATTTAATTTTGATTTGAGTTATGAATTTAAAAGAACGTTATTCAAAACCGACTCCTAAGTTTTTTAGGACGTTGCGAAATATTGGAATTGCGCTTACTGCTGCAGGTGGTGCGATACTGGCTGCTCCTGTGGCGATACCGACTGCTTTGTTTACCATTGCCACTTATGTGACGGTTGCCGGAACCGTGGCCACTGTGGTGAGTCAGGCGGTGGTGAAAGATGAGGATGATGATCATGATGAACCCGGCGGTGATGCGCCTGCATTAGGTATTTAGTTATGGAAACACATTCTTTTCATAAGGTTAGTTTTTTGGGTGGCACTGCGTTTGGTTTGTTGCCGAATTTGCCTGTGGAGGATGTTTTTACAACGGTTATCATGGCCTTTATTGGCGCTGTGGCGAGTTTTATTGCTTCAGTGGTGTTGCGGTTTATTTCCCGGTGGTTCGGGAAGTAGGTTGGTTTGATGAGAAAGCCCGGTTTTGGTGTACCGGGCTTTTTTTATTGTTTTAAACAGGGCTTGCGCCCTGTTTTTTAGTTTAACTGCGGTTGGTATGACCTCATCATTAAAATTTTGTAGTTTTTGAGGTTTACGGATTGCCTGCGGAGGTTTTCTTCTGCCTCTTCCAGTTTTTTGAGGACCTTGAAGCGTTCCTGCCAGTAGTGGCCGTCATAGTTAAAGAGGCATTCTTTAATCAGGTTTTTGATGTCGCAAATGGAAACAAACGTGATGACGGAGCCTTTGTGGTAAGGTTTGAACAGGCTACCTGCGTGGAGGATGGCGCATATCCAATAGAGTTTTTGGAGGTCGCTTTGGTTGTTGCAGAATACGACAAAGGCGTTTCTGTAAGGTTCAAATGACGGTTTTCCGGCATTGTTTCCTTTGTTTAGGATGAAGAAGTGCGGGGTGTTGTAAAACCTTCCGTGTTTGTGGGTTTTGATTTTGAAATTAAGCATAATTATGGATTTAAAAATTAATTATGCTTTCGCTCGCTTCGCTCACATATTTTTCGGAACAAAAGAAAAAACAAAAAAAAAGAAAGCCCTATCACTGAGGGCGTGGCTGCGCTGTCAAGGTTTTTGGAAAAAATACTACCCGGGTTTGTAGTGCTCAGTGTTCAGTGGCAGTGCACAGTTCAATAAATGAGGGGATGCTGAAAAAAGTACAGCATAGAGGGTGGAGATTTTTTTCAAAACCGGAGGCTTGACCTTGACAGTGCATTGGCGGCTGGTGTAGGAAGCCCACTAGCTTTGTTTTCTTTTTATTTGTTTTCGCAAATATATCTAATTTTTATTTTCAAGTTATTTTTCCTTTACACTCTTTAGGATGAAATGAGTACCTATAATTTACTTATAACTGAGCTTCTGAAATTTAAAAAATAATGTATTTTAGATTTATGAACAGGATTCAAAAAATGATAGTTAAGAAAATGGCCGTTGGTTATACACAAGCTGAGGTTTCTGAGTATCTAAAAGAAAGAGAAATTTTACCTAACAGTGTAAGTATGATTGAAAAAGAGCTTAAGAAATTAAGAAAAGAATTTGGTGCTCATAATATTGTTCATCTTTTTGTGATACTATCAAAGAAGGGATATTTATAGTAGCGATTTATCATTATACATTATTCCTTTATTAAACTTTCGGCGGACACGATCGCAGGGATTAGATTGAGACGTTTTCGTAATCTACTTTGTCTAAGATAGATTTTACATCGCTATGAATTTTTGGGCTGAATAGGTCTTTGCTTACTGTGTATGGGTTGAGCTCTTCTTCGGGGTATTGAGCGTTGATGAGGTGTTGGATATCATTATCGGTAAGGTTGTCTGCCAGCCAGTCTTGTTCGTTTACAGTTGGGATCAAGATGGGTTGTCTTTTTCGTTTGTTATGAATTTTTTCAAACAAAGGTGATGCTGATTTTGTGAGGATTGTGAATGTGGGCATCCCGTCTATTAGGGTATAAATACCTGCTAATGCAAATGCGTCATTGTCTTGCCGGGAAATGTAAAAGGGATATTTTTTTCCTTTTTCTTCATGGGGCTCAAAAAAACTGGTAACGGGAATTAAGCAGCGCCGGGAATGTGCCGCGTGTTTGTATATGAAATGATTGAACAACTTTTCTGATTGGGCATTTAAACCACCGCCATAGCGGACGGCTTCTTTATAATAAGCATCTACTTCCTCCGGTTTTTTGTTTTGTGGTACAATGCCCCATTTGCCTTCTACCAATGCTGCAGGTTCTTCCTGGGGGATGATGAGCATATTGGGATGTGCAAAGCCGTTTAAATGGTATGAGGGGATGTCATAGGCATCTCTGGCATCATCATCGTGGAGGCTCACTTTGAAGCGGTTTTCAAGCTTTGTTACTTTTTTTGTTTGAGAGGTGTGGAAGCACATGGCGGTTGAGTTATGAATTGATGTGTTAAATTACAAAAATTATCAAATAGTTAAAACTAAGATTTTAATAGCATTGACTCTATACTGAAAATAGTAGCCGTGATCATTTAGAGGGATAAATTAATCAAATTCAAGATAACCATCACAGATGTTTGGGACGATATGAATTTTGAAGACAAACTAGGAGTGCGAAGTTATAAACTTCGCAGCGAGGGGGGGGTTATGTGGCGTTGTTTTATAACGATTACTTTCACTCACCTTGTTCAATTATTCTTAACCTTCTGTAAAAGCGATCAAAAAAATTATTGAACAAATTATATTTTAGGCGCGATGATTTGTCAATTGTCTTTGCCATAATTTCAACTGTAAATTTTTCGCGCTCGTGATTGTAACCGTCATATGTTTTACCTGACCAACGGGTTATTACACCCAGCGCTCCCAAGCATAATGTCTCTTCTTTGGCCCACATAAAATAACTGTGTGAGTTCATTAAATATTGTAAATCCTCAGGTCTTGGAAAAGAAGAATTTTGCGTAACAGTTTCTAG
>NZ_CAXBAN010000101.1:0-7891 GCF_963973675.1 uncultured Planktosalinus sp.
ACAAAGGCGACACAATTTACAATTCCTTTTGATGGCTCTCTAAATATAAGGTTAGAACACCATCTTGAAGAATTAGATCAAGTAACCGTAAAGGGCAGTGCCGCTATTGATTATGTAGCAACACAACTAGAAAATAGAATTGAAAAAGAGGATATTGAAAATTTAAGTTATGCCTCTTTGGGAGAAGCTTTAAAAATGCTTTCAGGAGTGTCATCCTTAAATACCGGTAGTACAGTGGTTAAACCTGTTATTCAAGGGTTACACAGCAGCCGTGTTTTGATAATGAACAACGGAGTGAGAATGCAGGATCAGGAATGGGGTGTGGAACACGCTCCCAATGTTGATTTAAACACCGCCGGTAGTATATCGGTTATTAAAGGGGCTTCTGCACTTCAATATGGAGGTGATGCCGTGGGCGGAATTGTATTAGTAGAACCTCAACGCGTTATTAGAAAAGATTCCCTTTTTGGAAGGACTGTTTTATCAGGTTCAACCAATGGAAGGGGTGGTACGCTCACCTCCTCTTTTACAAAAACAAAAGAAACCGGTTGGTATGGAACCCTTCAGGGAACTCTAAAGCGTTTTGGAGATTTTGAAACTCCCGAGTATGTGTTAAGCAATTCGGGTCAATTTGAAAAAGCAACCTCTCTTAGGTTTGGACTTAACAAATTTACCTATGGTTTTGAAGGGTATTATTCATTTTTTAATTCTGAGACGGGAATTTTAAGGGCTTCACATCTGGGAAATGCACAAGATTTATTCAATGCGATTAACAGTGAAAAACCACTTGTTATAAACGAGTTCACCTATGCTATTGAAAACCCAAAGCAAGATGTAACGCATCATCTCGCAAAAGCCAAATTTTTTAAACGGATGAGTAACTTCGGGAAATTGGAAATGCAATATGATTTTCAGTTCAACAACCGTCTTGAATTTGACTTAAGAAGGGGTGGTCGTGGGGATATACCCTCAGTTGATTTAGAATTAACAACTCACACGCTAACTTCAGACTTAAGTTATGATGCAAATTCAAAATTCAAAGCAAATGGGGGTTTGTTATTTCGTTACCAAAACAATTTTGCAAATCCTGAAACAGGTGTGAGACGTTTGATTCCTGATTATGATAAATATGATTTGGGAGTTTATGCTCTTGGAAAATATGTTCTCAGTGATCAATGGATACTTGAGGCTGGTTTACGCTTTGATTACAACCATTTGGACGCAAAAAAGTTTTATCAAAAATCTCTTTGGGAAAGCCGTGGTTATGCCAATGATTTTCCTGAAATTGTTGTAGAAGATTTTGGAACTCAATTACTCACGAATCCTGTTTTTGATTTTTATAATTTTTCTGGAACTATTGGATTTTACTATTCATTTTCAGATGATTATGAGTTGTTAACCAATTACTCATTGGCTACACGTGCTCCCAACCCATCTGAATTGTTTAGTGAAGGCCTGCACCACTCAGCTGCCAGAATTGAAATTGGTGACCTTAGGTTTAATCAAGAAGTGGCACATAAAATTTCTGTTGCACTAAGTAAAACTTCTGGAAGGATTCAGTTTACTGTAAATCCTTTTTTAAACAACATCAATGACTTTTTACTTATTGAACCCACAGGCGTGGAACAAACCATTAGAGGAAGTTTTCAGGTTTGGGAATACAAACAAACAGATTCCTATCTTCTGGGTTTTGATCTTGATGCCAAAATAAATCTAACAAATCAATTTGATTATAGTACAAAGTTTTCATTAGTAAAGGCCTATGAGCGAGAAAACAACAAACCGCTCATTTCAATGCCTCCGGCAAATCTAAGTAATGTACTTCAATACAAAAATGAAAGTTTAAACAATTTAAAACTGCGATTGGAAAGCAATTATGTGTTTCGGCAAAATGAATACCCGGACACCAATTTTGAAGTGTTTTTACCCATTTCAGAAACAATAGAAATCTTAGATCTAAGCAGCCCACCAGAAGCCTATCATCTCATCCATTTTAATGCAGATGCAGATTTTAAGGTGTTTGGTGAAACTGGTTTAAGTTTAGGGTTGACAGTAAATAACCTTTTCAACACCAGTTACAGAGATTACCTCAACCGTTTGCGTTTTTTTGCTGACGATTTGGGACGAAATATAGTTTTACGAATAAAAATTAATTATTAAACCAATTTAAACATTTTATACTATGAAAAATTTAAAATTTTTATCCATATTTTTTACAGCAACACTTTTTTTAATGTCTTGCTCAAGTGATGACGGTAATGAACCCATCAATGAAGAAGAAGTCATCACAACAGTTAGAATTGCATTAACTGGAGGAAGTACCCCCATTAATTTGGAATGGAAACAACTGGATGAATCTACAGCTCCAGCAATTACTGTGACCGGTGACTTAGATCCTAACACAACTTACACCAGTGTGATTACCGTGTTAAATGAATTGGAAGATCCAGCTGATAATATCACACTAGAGATTATTGAAGAAGATGAAGAACACCAGTTTTTTTATCAAGTAAGTTCCGGATTGAACATTTCAAATTTAACCTATCTTGATTTTGACGGTAACGGAAACCCTGTAGGTGTTAACTTTAGTTTTGATACAGGAGACACTAGTTCAGGAAACTTTACAGTCACACTAAGACATGAGCCAAATAAAAATGCCGATGGTGTTAGTGAAGGAAATATTGCCAATGCCGGTGGCGAAACTGACATTGAAATAACATTTCCTTTAGAGATTCAGTAATCAGTAGTAAAAATTATAAGACAAAAAAATCCCTCAAAATTGAGGGGTTTTTTATTCTACTATTTCTGCCTCAATGATATGAGGTTTAGTTTTTTCTCGTTTCCAAACAAAGATATACAACCAGGTAAGTGTAAAAGTTGGTATTACATCAAGTCCGGGTGAAAGTTCTTCAAGAAAAACAACCACACCCGCGATTTTACCTTGTTTACCGGGATACATTTTTGTCATTTGAGAGGCTGCAAATGGGGCCCATATAATATCAATAAATGGACCAACCCCCGGAAACACATAAGAGACCATACCAACAAGGTCATAAGCAATTCCCTTTAAAAGCAGTTTCTTTTTTTCGGTCATTTGATGGTTTTTAAAATTTTAAAACGCAAAAAATGTTCTAAAAATTGTCTTACTTCTCAATGAGCTTTAAAAACTCATTGCGTGTTTCAATTTTTTCAAAAGCTCCTCTAAATCCGGAGGTGGTTGTAACTGAATTTTGCTTTTGTACACCTCGCATCATCATGCACATATGTGCCGCTTCAATTACAACAGCCACACCTTTGGGTTGCAGAGTCTCGTTAATACAGTCAAGAATTTCCTTCGTCATACGTTCTTGTACTTGCAACCGACGGGCAAATACATCAACGACACGTGGTAGTTTGCTTAAACCCACAATATGACCATTGGGAATGTAAGCAATATGTGCCTTACCAAAGAACGGTAACATATGATGCTCACATAATGAATACAGTTCAATGTCCTTAACAATTACCATGTTTTCATAGGATTCCTTAAACATGGCACCTTTTAAAATCTGAGCTGCGTCTTGATGATATCCTTGTGTTAAAAACTGCATAGCCTTTGCAGCCCGTTCTGGTGTTTTTATTATTCCTTCACGAGAAATGTCTTCTCCCAGTTCGGAGAGAATGCGACTATAACTATCTATTAAACCGTTTGTGACAAACTGATTGTTGACTTCTTTATGATTTGTCTTCATATTATGTAGTTGTTTTTTCTTTGAAATTATCTTTTATTTTTTTTAATTTAGGAGCTATCACCATTTGACAATACATTTGATCTTGATTTCGATTGAAATACTCAAAATGATCAATTTCAGCTTTATAAAAAACTGGAGCAGCAGTCACATCAGTTACAATGGAATTTTCAAAAGTACCAGCCTTGTTTAGTGAAGTTATCATTTTTTCTGTTGCATTTTTTTGGAACTCTGAATTGTAAAAAACTGCACTGCGGTATTGAGTTCCTTTGTCATTGCCTTGTTGATTCAGTGTCGTTGGATCGTGGGTCGCAAAAAAGACCTCAAGTAACTCTTCAAAGGATATCACAGTTGAATCATACCGTAGTTGAATTGCCTCTGCATGACCTGTTCGGCCGGTGCATACTTCACGATAAGCAGGATTTTTAACCGCTCCCCCAATGTAGCCGGGAACCACACTCAAGACACCTTTTATGCGTTGGAATACAGCCTCGGTACACCAAAAACAGCCTCCTGCGAATGTTGCTAATTTAATATTGGATTCATTCATAATCATTATTGTTTAACAAAAGTAATTATCATTTAAACATTAATTGGCTCAATTAACTTTTTCTTAATATAGTAATTCCATCGTCAAAAGAGTCTTTAGAAAATTCAATTGTATTTATCGGCACAAATACTTACTTTCACATCATCAATTCTTAAAAATGATTAAAGCAGAAAATATACATAAATATTACGGAGATTTACACGTTTTAAAAGGAGTTTCTCTCCATATTAAAAGCGGTGAAGTAGTTTCAATAGTTGGCCCTTCTGGAGCCGGAAAAACAACACTTCTGCATATTTTAGGCACACTTGACAATGCTGCTGTTGAATCTGGAGATTTCTTGATACACAATACCGAAATTTTAAAACTATCAGATAAGGAACTGGCTGCATTCAGAAATAAAAACATTGGTTTTATATTTCAATTTCATCAATTATTGCCGGAATTTACTGCTTTAGAAAATGTGTGCATTCCTGCTTTCATCAAAAACACTCCCAAAAAAGAAGCTGAAGAAAAAGCAAAACAATTACTTGATTTTTTAGGTCTTTCAAACCGCTATAATCATAAACCCAATGAACTATCGGGAGGTGAACAACAACGAGTTGCAGTTGCCAGGGCGTTGATCAATGACCCTCTACTGATATTTGCTGACGAACCTAGTGGAAACCTCGACAGTGCCAGTGCAGATAGTCTACATTCCCTGTTTTTTAAACTGCGGGACGAATTCAATCAGACCTTTGTCATAGTAACTCACAATGAAGAATTTGCTGATATGGCAGATCGAAAACTGATTATGAGTGATGGAAAGATCGTTTCCTGAAGAATGAAAAACCAATGAATCAAACCGAACTCAAAGAATTTTTAGATGAAAAGGTCCTTTTGTATAATTCACCTGATTTTATAGTAAGCGATCCCATTCAGGTTCCTCACCAATTTTCAATAAAGGAAGATGTTGAAATTAGCGCGTTTTTAACTGCTATTATAGCCTGGGGAAACCGTAAAAGCATTATTAAAAATGGAAATAAAATTGTGGAACTTCTTGGAAATGCACCACACGATTTTGTTATGAATCACCGCGAGCAAGATCTTGACAAACTATTACCATTTGTACACCGCACATTTAATGGCGTTGATTTACAATTTTTTATACGTTCACTTAAAAACATTTACAAACATCAGGGTGGGTTGGAAACTATTTTTAAAAAATACACCACCGAAAACAGTCTTCAGCCGGCAATACATGAATTTAAAAAAGTTTTTTTTAGCATTCCACATCCACTTCGCACAGAAAAGCACATATCAGATCCAATAAAAAATAGTGCTGCCAAACGCATCAATATGTTTTTAAGATGGATGGTAAGGCAAGACGACGCCGGAGTTGATTTTGGAATCTGGAAAACCATCTCTCCTGCCCTTCTTTCTTGTCCGTTGGATGTACATAGCGGAAATGTAGCCCGTAGTTTAGGTTTGCTTTCACGAAAGCAAAACGACTCCAAAGCTCTTTTTGAACTTGACACTTCATTGCGTAATCTGGATCCTTCAGATCCTGTGAAATATGACTTTGCACTTTTTGGACTTGGCGTATTTGAAAAATTTAAGTGATAAACTTTTCCTAAAATCAACTTCAGGTTTTTAACAAGCACTTGTATTTTGTATCTTACATAGAATCAATAAAAATTAAATTGTAACGACTATGAAGACATTAAGATTTACTAATAACGATGTATTACACGCCATAGGATTAGGAACCTGGAAAGCCAAAGGTGGTGAAGTAAAAAAAGCGGTAAAAGACGCACTCTATGCAGGGTACAGACACATAGACACTGCTGCTGTTTACGGAAACGAAAAAGACATTGGCGAAGCACTTGAAGAAGTGTTTTCTGAAGGAGATATTTTAAGGGAAGATGTATTTATTACCTCAAAATTATGGAACGATGCCCATCAAAAAGCCTATGTAATACCCGCAATTGAAAATTCACTTAAAAACCTGAAGCTAGACTATCTTGATATGTATTTAATCCACTGGCCAGTGGCATTTAAACCAGGTATTGGTTTTCCTGAAAAGCCCGCAGACTATTTTTCACTTAAAGAAGTACCACTTTCTGAAACCTGGACAGAATTTGAACAAGCAAAAAATGATGGGTTGGTCAAACATATTGGTGTATCAAACTTTAACATCACCAACTTAAAGAAACTAATTGCTAAGGCCTCTCAGACTCCTGAGATGAATCAGGTAGAGCTGCACCCCTATCTGCAACAAAACGAACTTTTAGAGTATTGTGCTTCACATAATATTCTGGTAACCGGTTATTCGCCTTTGGGTTCAGGAGACCGTTCTGAACAAATGAAAGCCAATGATGAACCTAAGCTGATGGAAATTCCTGAAATTGTTTCAATTGCCAAAAAACATATGGCCAGTGCTGCTCAGGTATTAATTGCTTGGCAAACCAAACGTGGTACAGCCGTAATACCCAAATCAACCACCAAAGAGAATATCATTGATAATTTTAAAGCATCCAGCATTCAACTGGATGAAGAAGATATGAAAACCATCAAAAATTTAAACAAGAATTATCGATTTATTACCGGAAAGTTTTTTGAGTGTCCTGAAATGGGTTATAACTCAATTTATGATGAAGAATAGAACTACAAACCATTTAAAATGTATAAATAAAATCCCGCAAGAGCGGGATTTTATTTTTATTTAGCAATGTTAACAGCTCTGGTTTCTCTGATCACCGTAACTTTTACCTGACCCGGGTAGGTCATATCGGTTTGTATTTTTTGAGATATTTCAAACGAAAGACTTGCGGCTTTTTCGTCGCTTACCTTTTCGCTTTCCACCATGACACGCAACTCTCTTCCTGCCTGAATCGCATAAGCTTTATTAACTCCATTAAATCCAAAAGCAATATCTTCAAGGTCTTTCAAACGCTGAATATAAGAATCCAACACTTGCCTGCGAGCTCCCGGTCTGGCACCACTAATGGCATCACACACTTGAATAATGGGTGAGAGAAGGCTTGTCATTTCAATTTCATCGTGGTGAGCCCCGATGGCGTTGCAAACTTCGGCTTTTTCACCATATTTTTCAGCCCATTGCATTCCCAGGATTGCATGGGGCATTTCGGTTTCTGTGTCAGGAACTTTTCCTATATCGTGAAGTAGACCTGCACGTTTTGCCAATTTTGGGTTGAGACCAAGTTCTGCAGCCATTACACCACATAATTTGGCAACTTCTCTTGAGTGTTGCAATAGGTTTTGACCATAGGATGAACGATATTTCATTCGACCTACAATCTTTATAAGTTCAGGATGTAAGCCGTGAATACCAAGGTCAATAACTGTACGTTTTCCAACCTCGATAATTTCTTCTTCAATTTGTTTAGCTGTTTTTGACACCACTTCTTCAATACGTGCTGGATGAATTCTTCCGTCAGTAACCAGTTTATGGAGTGATAAACGTGCTATTTCCCTTCTCACAGAATCAAAACAGGAAAGAATTATAGCTTCAGGAGTGTCATCAACAATGATTTCGACGCCTGTGGCAGCCTCCAGCGCTCTGATGTTTCTTCCTTCACGTCCAATGATTCGACCTTTGACATCGTCACTTTCA
>NZ_CAXBAN010000102.1:0-7885 GCF_963973675.1 uncultured Planktosalinus sp.
ATCCGGGCGCCAAAATCGCAAAAAATGTAGTAATTGAACCTTTTACAACCATTCACAATAATGTTGTAATAGGAGAGGGGACCTGGATAGGATCTAATGTCACCATCATGGAAGGAGCACGAATTGGAAAGAATTGCAATATCTTTCCGGGCGCTGTGATTTCAGCAATTCCACAGGATTTAAAATTTCAGGATGAAGATACAACTGTTGAAATTGGTGACGGGACTACAATTCGGGAATTTGTCACCATTAATCGTGGAACTAAAGACCGCATGAAAACAGTAGTTGGTAAAAACTGTTGGATTATGGCCTATTGTCATATTGCTCATGATTGTATTGTAGGTGATAATTGTGTGTTTTCAAACAACAGTACCTTAGCCGGTCATATTACTGTGGGTGATCATGTTGTTTTAGCCGGAATGGCGGCTATACAGCAATTTTGTATGATTGGAAGCCATGCATTTGTTACAGGAGGTTCTTTGGTAAGAAAAGATGTGCCTCCTTATGTAAAAGCAGGGAGGGAACCTCTTTCCTATGTTGGGATAAATTCAATCGGACTTAGACGGAGAGGCTTCTCAACAGAAAAAATAAGAGAAATTCAAGACATTTACCGCATTCTTTATCAAAAAAATTATAACAATTCACAAGCTTCAGAAATTATTGAAGCTGAAATGGAAGCCACACCTGAACGTGATGAAATTCTCCAGTTTATCAAAAATTCACAAAGAGGTATCATGAAAGGATATGTAAGCTCAATTTAAACCTAAAAAGACACATTAATTACTAATAAAAAAACTATGGCAACTACATCAGATATTAGAAATGGACTATGTATAAAATACAATCACGATATTTTTAAAGTAATTGAATTTCTTCACGTAAAACCAGGGAAGGGCCCTGCTTTTGTCAGAACTAAATTAAAAAGTGTAACAAGCGGAAAAGTAATTGACAATACTTTTTCTGCAGGTCATAAAATTGATGAAGTAAAAGTCATGACCAACAAGTTTCAATTTTTATACAATGATAATGATTTTTATCATTTTATGGATGTTGAAGATTTTTCTCAAATACAATTAAAGGAAAGCGCTTTAGACAATCCAGGTTTACTTAAAGAAGGTGAAGTAGTTACAATATTAATAAATACAGAAGACAATTTGCCACTGTCTGTTGAAATGCCTGCCAGTGTCGTTCTTGAAGTTACAGCTACTGAACCCGGAGTAAAAGGTAATACAGCTACAAACGCCACAAAACCAGCTACTGTTGAAACTGGTGCCGTAGTAAATGTCCCTCTCTTTATAAATGAAGGAGATAAAATTAAAATTGAAACAGACAAAGGAACATATAAAGAAAGAGTAAAAGAATGATTATAGTATGTTAAACAATCTAAAAATTATCACTTTTTTACCAATACTTATTCTAAGTTGTAACTCTAGTCAAAAAACAATGAATGATTCCATTGTTGGAAATTGGTTGTTAATTGACATCCAGAAAAATCAAATGGCCCAAGGTGCTAAAAACAAATTTACAGATCTTGAAAAACACCAAGTCATTTACAATTTTAAGAATAATGGTAGTCTTATTGTTACAGGAGATACTGTATTAGTTCATACCCCTGGCACATATAATTACAATTTAGAAAAAGATTATATAGGTTTACCGCTCGAAAATCAAGCAAATGAGTTACTTCTTAGTATTGATAATTCAAAATGGTCATTCACAAAAAAGAATAATGAAATAAAAATTGGACAAGCATTTTTAGATGGACCTGAACTAACTTTAAAACGAAAGTTAAATTGATGAAATTTGCCCTAATTGCTCATGATAATAAAAAACCTGAAATGGTAGCCTTTGTAATGCGAAGATTACAGTTTTTTAATAAAGACTGCGTAAATATTGTTGCAACAGGTACTACCGGAAAAATGATTCGAGATGCAGGTGTCGAAAAATTAGAGGTAGTTCAAAGCGGTCCCATGGGGGGAGATGCTGAAATAGCCGCAATGGTAAGCCGAGGTGAAATAACATCCGTTATTTTTTTTAGAGATCCTTTAGGAAAACATCCCCACGAAGTAGATGTTTCTATGCTTATGCGGTTGTGCGATGTACATAATATACCACTGGCTACAAATCATGCCGCCGGCGAAATACTACTTGAACATTACCAAAATCAGAAAGGACAATGAAATTTACCCCTCAACAATCTTTAGAGTCGATCGCAAAAATTATAAACTGTGACTATGTGGGACATGCAGAATTTCCAGTTTTAGGAATGAATGAAATACATGTTGTAGAGCCCGGCGATATTGTTTTTGTTGATCACCCAAAATATTATGAAAAAGCTCTGAAATCTGCTGCAACTACTATATTAATTAATAAACAAGTAGAGTGTCCGGAAGGTAAAGCACTTTTAATTTCAGACGACCCATTCAGAGATTTTAATAAACTCACGATTCACTTCAATCCTTTTATTGCCTCAAAAACTTCTATTTCAGTTACATCACAAGTAGGAGAAGGAACAGTCATACAGCCTAATGTATTTATAGGAAACAATGTAAAAATTGGTAATAATTGTCTCATTCATTCAAATGTTTCCATTTATGACAATACGGTGATAGGTGACAATGTAACCATCCATGCAGGATCAGTTTTGGGTTCTGATGCTTTTTACTATAAAAACAGACCTGAAGGTTTTGATAAATTAATTAGTGGAGGCAGGGTAATTATTAAAAACCACGTAGATATTGGAGCCGCCTGTACAATTGATAAAGGAGTGACGGGCGATACAACGATTGGAGAAGGAACTAAAATTGATAATCAAGTGCATATTGGTCACGACACTTTAATAGGAAATAAATGTTTAATTGCTTCACAAACAGGAATTGCCGGGTGCGTAGTGATAGAAGATGAAGTCACACTTTGGGGCCAGGTAGGTGTAACTAGCGGTATAACAATCGGAAAAAAAGCTGTTATCTCTGCACAATCTGGCATTAGCAAAACATTAGAAGGCGGAAAATCATATTTTGGAACACCTGCAGATGATTTCAGATCAAAGTATAAAGAAATTGCCTCTATAAAATTAATTCCTTCACTTTTGGAAGAAATAAATAAATTGAAAAAATAAAATAGCATGAGTAAGAAAGCAAAAAAGATCGTTCAGTCCTTTTATGAATCAGATTTTATAAAAAATGAGCGTTTAATTGAACATTTTATTCATCCTGAGCTTACCTTAATTTGGAATAGCACAACAGACGGGCTTTCAATATTAAATTTCGATGATTTAAATGATTTTTTTGATGAAATAAAACGCAATTATGCTGATATGAGAATAGAAATCAGCCATTTACTTCAGGATGATAATTTTGTAACTATTCGCTATAAATATTACATTACTACTTTAGAAAACCCCAATGAAGAAATGGGTATTGCCCATTTTATAGCAATTTGGGAAGTTAAAGATGATAAACTTTATAAAGGATATCAAATCAGTCAGCCGGTGACAGATAAAGATGACACACAAAAATCTTATCACAGAGTTAAAGTATAATTTTTATACTCGTTTTAAAAGTTTATTTTTGCAGTCAAATTCACAAAAACAATATAATTCAATGAGTGTTCTAGTTAATAA
The DNA here is from genome assembly GCF_963973675.1 of uncultured Planktosalinus sp. NCBI lineage: Bacteria > Pseudomonadati > Bacteroidota > Flavobacteriia > Flavobacteriales > Flavobacteriaceae > Planktosalinus > uncultured Planktosalinus sp. The sequence continues at coordinate 3,623 of NZ_CAXBAN010000102.1, forward strand.
AAATTCTAAAATAATAGTTCAAGGTTTTACCGGAAGTGAAGGCACATTTCATGCTAGTCAAATGATAGAGTATGGAACCAATGTTGTTGGTGGTGTTACACCAGGAAAAGGCGGACAGACCCATTTAGATAAACCGGTTTTTAATACTGTTTCTGAAGCTGTAGAAAAAACTGGAGCAGATACTTCAATCATTTTTGTGCCTCCTGCTTTTGCCGCCGATGCAATTATGGAAGCTGCAGATGCCGGCATTAAAGTAATTATTACAATTACAGAAGGAATTCCAGTTGCTGATATGATTAAAGCTAATAATTATATCAAAAACAAGCAGTGTAGACTAGTAGGTCCCAATTGTCCCGGCGTTATTACTCCTGAGGAGGCAAAAGTTGGAATTATGCCAGGTTTTGTTTTTAAGAAAGGAACCGTAGGGTTAGTTTCAAAATCAGGTACTCTTACCTATGAAGCAGCAGATCAAGTTGTCAAACAAGGTTTGGGAATTACTACAGCAATTGGAATAGGAGGTGACCCCATCATTGGAACAACAACTAAAGAAGCCTTGGAATTATTAATCAATGATGATGAAACAGAATGTGTAGTAATGATTGGTGAAATTGGAGGCCAACTTGAAGCAGACGCAGCAAAATGGTACAAAGAAAGTGGAAGCAAAAAGCCTGTAGTAGGTTTTATTGCTGGTGAAACTGCACCCGCAGGAAGAACAATGGGACACGCAGGAGCTATTGTTGGAGGTAGTGAAGATACCGCTGCTGCTAAAAAGAAAATTATGAGAGATCACGGTATTCACGTGGTAGATTCACCTGCAGAAATAGGAAAAAAAGTAGCAGAAGTACTATCCTAAAAATTCTAATATTATTAACATAAAACCTTTCGAAAATCGAAGGGTTTTTTTGTTTGTTCCTATTGCAAATGTGTATATTTGAAGACAACTATAAATTTAAACCAGTTTATGAAACTACTAACAGGAAAAACAGCAATCATAACAGGGGGGAGTAGAGGAATCGGTAAAGGAATAGCAGAAGTGTTTGCAAAAAACGGTGCTAATGTAGCATTTACATTCAGCTCTTCAGAGGAAGCAGCTTTAGAATTAGAAAATCAACTCACAAAAGAAGGCGTCAAAGCCAAAGCTTATAAAAGTGACGCAGCAAACTATCAGCAATCGCAAGAACTAGCAGAAGAAGTAGTTAAAGAATTTGGAAGTATAGATATTTTGATCAATAATGCCGGTATTACAAAAGACAATCTTTTGATGCGTATTTCTGAGGAAGATTTCGACAAAGTTATTGAGGTCAATCTCAAGTCTGTGTTTAATATGACAAAAGCAGTTCAGCGCACAATGCTTAAACAACGTCAAGGTTCAATCATAAATATGAGTTCTGTTGTAGGTGTAAAAGGAAATGCCGGACAAACAAACTATGCTGCTTCAAAAGCAGGTATAATTGGGTTCACAAAATCTGTTGCTTTAGAATTAGGTTCCAGAAACATTCGCTGCAACGCAATAGCACCGGGCTTTATTGAAACTGAAATGACTGCAAAACTGGATGAAAGTACTGTTCAAGGTTGGAGAGATGCAATCCCATTAAAACGTGGGGGAACACCTGAAGACATTGCCAATGCTTGCGTATTTTTAGCGAGTGACTTATCAACATATGTTACCGGGCAGGTACTAAATGTAGATGGTGGAATGTTAACTTAACAAAATCCTAAGTAAAAATAAATTAATTAATAGGCATACTCTAGAACTATATGCATGAAGATTCTTTGTTTTATATCATTTTAGCAGTCCTTGTTGCTATTAGTATTGCAAGTTATTTTTATGGATATAAATCTAAACTCTCTATCAAGCTTCGGTGGTATTTTGGTGCCTTACGGTTTTTAAGTGTGTTCATCCTGTTGCTTTTGTTAATCAATCCAAAGTTTTACAACACGACACAGTTTAACGAGAAACCCGGACTCGCAGTTTTGGTTGACAACTCCGAATCTGTAAAATACCTTGAAAAGTCTCAGGAAACTCAAAATGCTGTTAGTTTTTTCAAAAATAATGAAGCACTTCAAAGCAGGTTTGATATCGATTTTTATAGTTTTGGAGAAAACCTTAGAACACTAGACTCTTTATCATTTACAGAAAAACAAACGAAGCTTTCTCAGCCACTTCTTTCATTGAATGAGGTTTACAAAAACAAAGTGACACCAATTGTTTTATTAACTGACGGAAATCAAACATTTGGTGATGATTATGAGTTTGTTTCACATAATTTAAGTCAGCCAATCTACCCAGTCATTCTAGGTGATACAACAACTTATAAAGATGTTTCTATTAACAGAATTAATGTAAATCGATATACATACCTCAATAATGAATTTCCGGTTGAAGTTTTTTTGTTGTATTCAGGAAACACCTCTGAAACTACAATTTTCACTGTTAAAAAAGATGGCTTAACTGTTTATCAACAAACAGTTAACTTAAATGAATCTCAGTCTTCTCAAGTCTTAAACTTTACACTACCTGCAAATAGGGTTGGAGTTCAAAAATATACTGCTGAAATCGGGAGTCTTACAGATGAAAAAAATAGTTCAAATAATCAAAATGTATTTGCTGTAGAAGTAATTGATCAGGCTACAAACATCCTTTTAGTTTCAGATATTGTGCATCCTGATATTGGTGCTCTTAAGAAGGCTATAAGCAGTAATGAACAAAGAAAAATTACAGTAGAAAACCCTAACGAGGCCTTAAAAAATATAACTGATTTTCAACTGGTTATTTTATACCAGCCAACCAGTCGTTTTGGACAGATATTTGAGGAAATTGATCGCCTAAACTTAAACGCTTTTATAATCGCCGGATCGCAAACAAACTGGACTTTTCTAAATCGGGTGCAAAACAATTTTAATAAAACGGCCTATAGCACAGAAGAAGTTCAGGGAGTATTAAACACAGCTTATTCACTTTTTTCAGTAGATGATATTGGCTTCAACAATCTTCCACCTCTGAAATCTTCTTTAGGCGATTTAACTTTTAAAGGCGCACACGAGGTTCTCTTAAAACAACAAATTTTAGATATTACAACAGAAAATGCCCTTCTATCAACATACGAATCAGGAACACAAAGGTTTGCGTTTCTTGACGCAGAAAATATCTGGAAATGGCGATCAAATATTTATGTGAAGAATGGCAGCTTTAGGCCATTCGATGATTTTATCAATAATTTAGTACAATATCTTTCGTCAGATAAAAACAAGACAAGATTGGATGTAGAAGCCGAGTCATTCTACTATAATAATGGTGATATTAAGATTAAAGCTCAATTTTTTGATAAAAATTATGAGTTTAATAACCGTGCATCTTTAAACATTACAGTAAAAAATAATGAAACACAACAGTCAAACACATTTCCCTTACTTTTAAAATCAAATTTTTATGAAGTTAATTTAAGTAATCTTGAGCCGGGTGAATATTCTTATACTGTAAGTGTAACTGAAGAGCCTGTAAATGTCTCCGGGAGTTTTAGTGTCTTAGAATTTAATGTTGAACAACAGTTTTTGAACGCTGATGTAAACAAGCTAAGCCGTCTTTCAACTGCAACTAATGGAGCTGCTTATTTTATTGAAAACTTTACAGAACTGGAGCAAGATTTATTAAATGACAGAAGGTACACAACCATTGAGAAAAGTGAACAAAAAATCGTAACTTTGCTGGATTGGAAAATACTGTTGTTCATTTTGATTGCTCTTTTAGCAATTGAGTGGTTCAGTAGAAAATATTTTGGATTGATCTAATCTGAAATTTTTAATTTATTCAACTTTTAAATATTTAAAATCAATAAAATAGCTATGGAAAAAATGCCAAAAATTGGATTGCCTTTAATTTTTATAATTATCGTAGTAATCATTTTACTAACTAAATCTATAACAACAGTAGGTGCAGGGTCTGCGGGAGTATTATACAAACCCTTAGCTGATGGTGTTGTAACTGAAGAGCCAGCACTTAATGAAGGTTTTCATATTATTGCTCCATGGAATAGTGTAACAATTTATGAAGTAAGACAGCAAGAACTTTCAGAAAAAATCGAAGCCCTTTCATCAAACGGACTTGATATTAGAATTGATGCTTCTATATGGTATCAACCGGAGTATGAAAACTTAGGAAACTTACACCAACAAAAAGGTGAGTTGTATGTGCAGCGTGTTTTACAGCCTGCAATACGTTCAGCTGCCAGAAGTGTTGTAGGGCGTAACACTCCGGAACAATTG
>NZ_CAXBAN010000103.1:0-7866 GCF_963973675.1 uncultured Planktosalinus sp.
CTCTTCAAAGGTTTTAAGAAGTGAGTAAACTATATTTAAAGATTAAAGTTGGCAAACATTGAAATCAAAATTTTATATTTGGAAAAAAATACTCCCCCCATGAATATAAAAATACTACTTTTACTTACCTCATTTCTTTGTTGCTCAACATTTTACGCTCAAGATATGCGAATCACTATTGAAGATGAACAAGTTAGAAACCGTTTGCTTATATACGCCTCAAACAATACACTCACTGACCTGGATGTAGCCATAACACTTAAAGGAACCGGGTTTAGACAACGCAGCGGGGTTCCCAGAAAAGTGAGGGTTCCGGGTCGATCTAAAGTGAACCTGATTAGCGTGGTGATTGAGCGAGATCAAGAACCTAAATATACCTATACATTGGATGTGAGTGACAGCCTTACGCGCAGGTCACTGGTTAAAGAGTTTGAGCTTATAAATATTCAACCAAAGAAAATGATTACCCTATACAAGCCTGACAACTGTACAAATTGTGAAGCTATTATTAACGGTCTTGAAGAGAGCCCCTTTCTTTATAAAACCGTCACACTCTCTGAAAACGAAACCATCAAAGCACAGCTTTCTCCCTATGTACCTCAACTTGAAACTACTGACAAAATGATTGTCATGCTGGGTGGAAACTTGTACCCGGAAATAACAACAGCTGAAGCCCTGCTTGAGGTGGTGAATGAATAAGTATTTCCTGACCGCTTGGTAAAAACCAAATATAGCGATGGAGTTTAACGGCTACAGGTTTTATTTCTGCCAATCGTTATGAACGTCTTTTGAGTCTTCATTGTTCATCAGCTTTCTAAGCACTGATGATAACAAGCCACCGGTGGTCATCCCTAGTATGTAAATCAGTATAACAATTAATGAAACCGGCAGTGTCATGCCCCAGTTAAAAAACTCAATGTTAGTAGTTTGGCTGTTTTGAATGGCAAAAATAATCACCACGATAAGGAACAGGAATAAGATTGTTTTTTTTAGGATTTTCATAATGAAGGTTCTTTATTAAATTCCTTTAAAGAAAGGATGTGCTTGAATGTTTAATAAGTTGTTAAACTGCTTCATAAATATACTAAAAATTAGTATACTATTAGCAACCATAAAAACAACTAACAATGAAAAATAAAGAAGACATGGGTGTACTTTCAGAACATAGCAATCAATTAAATTTTTATTACTACCCGGAGCATAAACTTTCAAAAGAAGCTCTTGCTTATGCAGAGTCTTCTGATGCAAAACTGAATGCGGTTAACTTAAAAAACACCTCCCTTACAGGCACCCAATGGGTGGAGCTTGCGCATTTACTTGATTGCAAAGTGACTGATTTGCTCGCTACTGAACACCCGGTATTTAGGGAAAAGTTTGATCAAAAAGCTGAAATGAGCACTGAAGATGCTGTCAAGCTTCTGCAAAACAATCCGGAGTTGCTGGTCTACCCCATTGCCAGTCGCGGTAAGAAAGCCATTTACGTCAAGATGATGACCGATGTTTTGAAGCTCACTAAACCCGATACAGCTCATAACTCGAGAAATTAACTTGTTACGTTGTTTTTGATTCAATTAACTGAATCACATCGCCCACCGTTTGAATAGACTGCATATCGTCATTGCTGAATGCGATATCAAACGCATCTTCAATGTCAAGCACAATATCCACCAGATGTGAGGAATTGATGTTGAGCTCGCTGGTTAAGTTACTTTGCAGCGTGATGGTTTTATTGGAAACGTCTTCTGGGAGGTATGTTGAAATGATGGTTTCCAGGGTTTGGTAAATTTTATCTTGGGTCATTGTTTTTTTGTTTAAAGATAATACAAGCATTGACATCACCAAAACCAAAACTGGCTTTTATAGCATAACGTAGTGGCTGTTTCACGAGCTTTCTTGGAACACAATCGGCTGCAACAATTTTTAATATTTCCGGATGAATCTTCTCACAATTGATATTGGGAAACACAAAACCCTCTTTCATCTGAAGAACGGTTGCCACTGCTTCAATACTCCCTGAAGCGCTCAGGCAGTGCCCGGTCATCCCTTTCAGCGAATTGATGTAAGGGAAGTTGGCTCCGGTTCTGTTGAGTGCCACGCTCCAGTTAAGCACTTCTTCAGCGTCTTTTGTTGTAGCCGTTAGGTGTCCGTTGATAGCATCGATTTCTTTTCCGGTGATTTGTGCATCGTTCAGTGCCTCTTTAATGCACTTTTGTACTGCCTCCGGATTGGGTGCCGTCATACTTCCCCCGTTTTGCTGCCCACCGCTATTGAGGGCAACACCTGCAATTTCTGCATAGATGGGTGCTTTTCGTTCCAGGGCGCTTTCAAGTGTTTCCAGAACCAGGGCACCGGCACCACAGCCCGGCACAAAACCCGATGCTGAAGCACTCATTGGTTGTGAAGCTTTTTCAGGACGTTCATTGAAGTTATAAGGCAAGATTCGAAGGGCATCAAACCCGCCCCAAACATAAGGTCCCCCGTCGCTGGTACTCCCGGCGAGCATTCGGGTAGCCTTGCCTGCCTTGATGCGTTCATAGGCTAAAATTAGTGCTTCTGTTCCGGTGGCACATGCTGAGGAATTTGAGGTTACGAGGTTTCCCAACCCCAGTTTACCACTTAAATAAGCACTGGCTCCGCTGCTCATTGTTTGCTGTACAGAGGTGCTCCCCAGTCGTCTTACCCTGCCGGCATCAATGTTTAGGATACTTTCCCTGAACTTGTCCACACCAAGGTTTCCCGAACCAAACACAGTGCCTGAAGCAAAATCAACAGCTGTGGGTTTACAATTTAAGCCGGCGTCTTTCCAGGCGTCCATTCCTGCAATAACTGCATATAAAATACCGGTGCTATTGAAGTTTTTTAACTCCAGTTCAGTAAAATAGTTGTTCTTGAGTTCTTTTGAGACCTCCGGCATCCCTCCTATTTGGCAGGAAAAGTTGAGTGCTTGTAATTCCTTAAAAAACCGAATTCCGGATACACCTTTTTGAATGGCATTTGAAAAAGCCTTCAATCCAACTCCGTTTGGAGCTACTACACCCAGCCCGGTAACCACTACCCGTATGTTTGTTGATTGTGTGTTCATTTTAAAATCATTCCGCTAATGCTTCCTTTGCTTACAAGCTCATTTTGTTCATTCATCATCTTTACCTTACACTTTAACTTACCAAATCTAAAATACTCCTTTTCAGATACTACTGTTACCTTTTCGCCCGGATATACAGGTTTGAAAAATTCAATTTCAGTAGTACTTAAGGCTATGTTAGTTTCCAAGGATTGAGTGTTCGTTTCTTGATTAGAAAGCAAGTATATACCTAAACAAACGAGCCCTATTTGCGCCATACATTCTATCAAAATTACTCCGGGGGTCACCGGTCTGTCCATAAAATGACTTTTATAAAAGTAAAGTTCCGGCTTAAATCTGAAATGTCCAGTAATTCCTTCTTCAGACAGTTGGCTGATGCTGTCTACAAATAAAAAGTCAGTTCCGTACGGCAGTTGTTTTAAAAGTGTATCGGTTGTCATTATTTCAAGCTTTCGCCTCCATCGGCTTTGATTACAGTTCCGTTGATCCAGGCAGCCTCGTCTTTGCAAAGCAGGTACACTACATTTCCAATATCTGCCGGTGTAGTTAGTCTTTTGAAAGGGTTCTTTTTAAATGCAATGGATGCATATTTATCACTACCGGGAATGGCTTTCAATGCCGGGGTGTCTACTGCTCCGGCTTGAATACAGTTAGACGTAATGCCTAAGGGAGCAAACTCAACGGCCATATTGCGGGTGATGGCTTCCAGCGTAGCTTTTGCTGCGGATACTGCGGCATAATAAGGCCAGGCTTTGGCATTGCCTTCACTGGTAAAAGAAATTACCCGGGCTGATTTGTTAAACATAGTTTTATTGATAAGGGCCTGTGTCCAGTCATATAAACTAATGGCCATCGCATCAATAGTGAGGTGAAAATCTGCGTTGTTCAGCAGGGCCTCATTAGTTCCTTGCATAGGTTTTAAGTTTCCTTTGGCAATACTGTGTACCAGTACCCTAACACTTCCACCGGTTCCCATTTCTTTTTCAAGTGAGGTTAGAATCTCGTTCCGGTTACTATCTTTAAGTGCATCCAGATTGAATGTCAAAAGGGTAATGCCACTTTCGCGTAAGCGATTAAAGGCTTCATCTATTTCAGGGAGTTGTTCTTTGCGGTCACGGTGTACGATACATAGGTTCATTCCAGAAGCAGCTAGTTTTTGTGCAGTTCCCAGCCCCAAACCACTACTACCTCCTAAGATAACTGCCCAGTATTTATTGTTTTTAAATTCCATTGTTTTTAATTAATTACCATTTAAGTAAAACTTGCTGTGCTGAAAACCCGGGCCCAAAGCTAAGCATGAGTCCTTGTTCATTTTTGGGAATGTTTCGATCCATAAAACGCTCCAGCACATAAAGAATGGTGGCGCTACTCATATTACCATACAATCGCAATACCTCTCGGGTATCGTCTATATTTTTACCCATTTCGTCAAAAAGGCTTTCGACCAATTCAAGTATCTTTTTACCTCCGGGGTGAAAAATAAAATGGTTGATGTCTTTGACAGTCAGCTTGTTTTGCTCAAGAAATGGATTGAGTATATTTGAAAAGTGTGTTGAGATGGTTTCAGGAACCCCTTCATCCAGCACCATTTTGAGTCCGTTGTTGGTAAGTTCAAACCCCATTAAGTGTTCTGCATTGAAAAAATGATACATTTTTGTGTCCATAATTTCCGGTCCTGATGCATCAGCTTCTGAAGTGAGCAACGTGCAAGCAGCTCCGTCACCAAAGATCGCAGCGCTTACAATATTGGCCATGGAAAAGTCATTCAATAAAAATGTAGCCGCCGGACTTTCAACAGCAATTACCGCGGCCCGTTTACCGGGGTTTGCTTTTAAAAACTGTGTGGCATAGATGAGCCCGGAAACACCGGCTGCACATCCCATTTCAGTTACCGGAAGGCGCACTACATCCTGTCGCATCTTTAGTGCATTGATTAAATAAGCATCCAGCGAAGGAATCATAATACCGGTGCAGCTCACTGTGATGATATAATCAATAGAGTCTGCGTTCCAGTGGGCTTTTTGTAATGCTTTTTGCACTAGCTCTGTTCCAATAGCGATTACTTCACGAGAATAAATTTCATTTCTTTTTTGAAAAGAAGTTTGAGTAAATACTTCAAGAGGCTCAAACAGTGAATAACGCTGATCCACCTGTGCATTTTCAAAGATTTTTATTGTTTTTCGCTTTAAGCGGTTGTCCTGCCCTTCCATCCAAAGGTCAATAAACGGAAGAATGTCCTCTGTTTTTTTGGTGTATTTGGGAAGTACTTTGGTAACGGTATGTATTTTTACACTCATATTTTTTGTATAATCCACTGCCATCTAAACGCCCACTTTTGCTTTATTTGATGATGACTTTGGGGTAGTAAATTAGAATATCTTCTGATATCTTCCTTCTTAAATCCTCTTAAAATTGATATTAGACCGTCGTTTTTGGCAATGTTACTTTTTAAAAAGCAAAAGCTAAACAATTGAAACAGCCTGTATGCCAGTGCACTTCTTTGCAAATCATTGATAACAATTCCTATAGATGCCTTGCGCAATGATTTATCTAAAATACGAATACTATCGTCGTTTGAAAAGTGATGCAATGTTAAAGAATAGAGAAAAATGTGTGCATTGAGGCTTTCAAACCCAGTTGAAAAGGCGTCTATCAATTTAAAGTCTACTTTGCTGTCAGCCGGTTTTCTTTTCCGGGCCAGAGCGATGCTTTTTTCATTATTGTCAATACCCACAAGTTTCCAGTCTAAATTGTTTTGACGGGCATAGCGTTCACACCGAAATAGAATCTCTCCGTCTCCACATCCAACATCAATGATAGTAATCCGGGTGTTTACCGGAAGTTTTTTGGTAAGCTGAATCACACCGTTTAAAGTAATTTGGTTCCCACCCAAAAGCTGGTTTACCCTGTTGATATCCCTGTAGGCAAGTTTGAGTTCGCTTTCAGTGAGGTCCGGTTGGTCCATCAATTCGCTTTGGTTACTCCGATATGTAGTGTTTAGAAGCATTTATAGAGGTTTTCCGTGTGTTTTTGAAACGGCAAATGAAATTAGGTTTGTGTTCCTTTTTGAAAGTTTCAATCCTGTATTTAATAAAATTGAATTCATCATAACTGCTTGTAACAAACGGCCATAGCTTAATCGTTTAGAAAACGTAGAATTCCATTTTTGCATGTATATTTTTTCAAGCTCATTTCTTTTTGAGTTTTTGTTTTGGAGAAAGGTATCAGCAACTAATTTCGCAGCCGTTATGGCCATTGCCATACCATTTCCACACAAAGGATGAATAAGTGAAGCGCTGTCACCAATCATAAAAACATGGTTGTCAACTGCTTTTTTTCTTTCGAATGATATCTGGCTGATGGTAAGAGGTGTATCAAAAACAGGAGTTGCCTGCTTTAAAAAGTTTTTTAAAAAAGGGTTTTCGGAAAGTGCATTCTCTTCAAAATCATTGATGACTTTATAGCGTTTAAAGGCATCAATGGTCGTGAGATAACAGAGGTTGACATTATTGTTCTCGATTTTTGAGAGTCCGCAGTACCCCCCTTTAAAGTGATGCAATGAAACCATATGTTCAGGAAAATCGCCGGTGTAATGTGATTTAACGGCCATCCACTGGGTTTTTTTTTGAATAAAAGGTCGTAGAAGTGATTTATCAAGATTGGACCGCTTTCCAAAGGCACCAATGACAAAACGCGCCTGAACCGTGTTTCCTGATAAGGTTTCAATTGTGCTTTGGTTGCTTTGAAACTTAACTTCCGTGACAGTTTCCTGTAAAACCGGAACTCTTTCTTTCACTTTAGTATACAGGTGATGATCGAGCGTATACCGGCTTATTCCAAAACCCCCTAATTGTAATTGGGATTTGGATTCCAATCCATTTCTATTTGAAACCTGCAACAGACTGATTGATTTAGCTCCTAATTGGAATGGATGAATTCCTAAACTATTGAGATATGGCAAGACTTCGTTTGATACATATTCACCACAAACCTTATGTCTGGGATAAGGATTCTTTTCAAAAACAAGAACATTAAAATTACTATTGCTTAGGTGAAGAGCTGCCGTGAGACCGGCTAATCCACCACCTATTATTGCTATGTCACAAGATTGAATCATTTGCTTAAAAGTAGCCAAAAAATACAATCTAGAAATAAAAAAAGCCGGATACTTTTAACAGTATCCGGCTCTTGAGTGTTAAGATGCTGAAGCTTAATTTTCTCCGGCCTCTTTTTTAGCGTCTTCAATCATTTTTTCGTTGGGGACGATAGCTACATTTACACGACGGTTTTTAGCTCGTCCTTCAGCAGTACTATTGTCGTGTGAAGGTCTATCAGGTCCATACCAGGTTGTGGTAAATCGACCACTACTTAGTCCTCTGCCCACTAAATAGTTTGTAACGGCCTGGGCTCTGTTTTTAGACAGGGTCATATTGAACTCATAGGGTCCGGTACTATCTGTATGGCCAACAACAAGTATATTGGTATCGGGGTATTCCATCATAACACCTGATAGTTTGTTGAGGTTTTCTCTGGACTGTGTATTTAGATCATATTTATTAGTTGCAAAATACACACCACTGCCCTCATCAAAAGTAATTACAATGGCATCGTCGATTCGTTCCACTTCTGCGCCGGGTATTTCTTCTTCAATTTTTTGAGCTTGTTTGTCCATTTTATTTCCGATCAAAACACCGGCTGTACCACCAACAACACCACCAATAACAGCACCAATCACTTGATTGTCTTTGCTGCTTCCCACCTGATTTCCTATAATGGCACCTAAT
>NZ_CAXBAN010000104.1:0-7779 GCF_963973675.1 uncultured Planktosalinus sp.
GATCAAAGTAATAGACATCCACAAAAGTTTTGGAGAAGAAGCCGTTTTAAAAGGAATTTCAACCACTTTTGAAAAAGGAAAAACCAATATTATTATTGGTCAGAGTGGTAGTGGCAAAACAGTATTTATGAAATGTCTTCTCGGTCTTTTTGAGCCCGATTCAGGAGAGATTATATATGAGGGTACTGCCATTCACGACATGAATAAAGACGAGAAAAGTGATTTGAGAAAGCAAATGGGCATGCTTTTTCAGGGGGGTGCTTTATTTGATTCCATGAACATTGAAGAAAATGTAATGTTTCCTCTTTTAATGTTCAGTAAAAAAAGTAAGAGTGAAATGCTGGACCGTGTGAATGAGGTTTTAAAAAGGGTAAATCTTTTGAATGTAAACAAAAAGTTGCCTGCTGAAATTTCAGGTGGAATGCAGAAACGTGTGGCCATTGCACGAGCAATAGTTAATAATCCAAAATATTTGTTTTGCGATGAGCCCAATTCGGGTCTCGACCCCAGGACTGCCACTGTAATTGACAATCTAATTCAGGAAATTACCGAAGAATATGATATCACAACAGTCGTTAACACCCACGATATGAATTCGGTTATGGAAATTGGAGAAACGATTATTTTCCTAAAAGATGGAAAACTAATGTGGAAAGGTAATAAACATCAAATATTTAAAACAGATAATGAAGCCGTTACAGACTTTGTGTACTCCTCAGAACTGTTTAAAAAAATTAGAGTTGCGCAAAATATTGAGAGTAAATAATATTTTACTGTTCCCTGATTTCAATATTTTCTTTATCTAATTTAAAGGCCAACCAATTTTTTATTTTCTCGTTGTTTGAGTTTTTAAGTTGTCTAGAGACGTTATCATTCCAGGAAACAGTAAAAACCGGAATTGTATCTATTTCCTGAAAATTGGATACTAAGGTATTTGAAAACGATATAGAATTTAAGTCTTCATAATTTATTTTTATTTCCTTAATCAATTCTTCAAATGGTATGTCGCCAGTAGTGAGTTTGTTTATTTGATTTTCAAGGTTTTTAATTTTGGTATCCCTAGACTCCAATGTTTCTAAATTTTTGGAAAACATTTCAGAGAGTGTCACATAATCAGTTGAAGAAAACTCAGTATCATCTTTTGTTTGTCTAACTTCGAGACTTACATCTTTAAAGTTTTTATCATTTAAAAGTTTCGTTTGCCAGGTATTGATTACAGGTTCCGGAACCACTTCCCCCCCCAGATAAACAGTAATTGTATTTTTATCAAAATCGCTATCATATCTAAATAAATAAGAGTCTTCATAGAATATATTTTCAGCAATGAAGGTTTCTACATTTGTAGTGAATATTTCTTTTTGAAGTAACTTCCAAAATAGGAGTGTACTGGGTATCATCACTATAATGGCTATGGTTGTGGCAATTTGAGCAATTCTTTTACGGCGCTTTGAGTTGGCATATTTCACTAATGGAAACCCCAGTAATTTTGCAACTACAAAAGCTGATAAGGCAATAAAAATGGAGTTGATTGTAAACAAATAAAAAGCACCTCCAAAATATTCAAAATTACCTACAGCGAGGCCATATCCGGCAGTACAAAGTGGCGGCATCAACGCTGTTGCAATCGCCACACCAAATATCACACTTGCTATTGTTCCTTTTTTTGTTTTTGCTACAATCAATGCCAAACCACCAAAAATAGCTACCAATACATCGAGAATTGTTGGGTATGTTCTGGCCTCAAGTTCGGGGGTGAGCTTTGTTAATGGTGAAAGCAAAAAGTACAAATAGGCTGTTAGAATACTCAGCCCAATCATTACACCCAGGTTTACAAGCGATCGTTTAAGGGTATCGATATCATTGATTGCTACTGATAGTCCAACCCCTACAATTGGTCCCATTAAAGGAGAAATTAACATCGCTCCAATTACCACTGCAGTACTACTAACATTTAAACCAATGGAAGCTACAAATACAGAAAAGATCAAAATCCAGGCATTGTGGCCTTTAAATGAAATTTCTTTTTTTATCGTTTCAACCGTTTCCTCTTTATCAGTATCGTGTCTTATATCGAGTAGTTCTGAAAGAAACACTTTGATGCCTTCAAAAGTTCCCTGAGCATTTTTTTTTAATTCCTTTGTAGAATTGGTATCGTTTGTATTCATAATTTCAGGTCATTAATTGAACTTTTTCTTTGCCACTTCACGTATTTGCTTTATTTCCTGTTCTTTGTCTTTAGGTACAATGATAAGTGTTTTTCCATTATCTACGATGATATAATCCGTTAAATTACTCAGAACTACCAGTTTGTCTTTTTCAGTATGAACGATGTTATTTTCAGATTCCAGGAACAGTGTTTTTCCTCCTATTGTTACGTTATTATGTTTGTCTTTCTGAAGCTTTTCATACAAAGAACCCCAGGTTCCCAAATCATTCCAGTCAAAGGTTGCCGGAAGCATATAGACTTTTGGGGATTTTTCCAAAATGGCATAATCGATTGAAATGTTTTCAGCTTTTTTATAATTTGATATTATAAAATTGTTTTCGTGAGCTGTGTTGTAGTATTCTTTTCCATTTTCGAATAAATGAAATAAATCCGGTGAAAAATTTTCAAAAGAGCTGATAATGCTCTTTACACTCCACACAAAAATGCCGGCATTCCACATAAAGTTACCTTCTGAAAGGAATTTTTTAGCAGTTTTATAATCGGGTTTTTCTGTAAACCGAAGTACTTTTTTTATTTCGTTTTGCGCTTTTTCAAATTCAATATAGCCATAACCGGTGTTTGGGAATGTGGGCTTTATGCCCAAAGTCATCAACACATCATTATTACTACAGTTTTCAAAAGCTATAATGATGTTTTCCTGAAATGCTTTTTCATCTTCAATCCAGTGGTCACTAGGGGCCACGAGCATCACGGCTTCGGGGTTTTGTTTTTGAATTTTTAATGCCGACAGTAAAATACAAGGTGCTGTATTGCGCATCGCCGGTTCCAGGATCAATTGGTTTTCAACGACTTCAGGAAGTTGCTCTAAAACCAGGTTTTTGTAGCGTTCATTGGTTAAAATCAGTATGTTTTCTGAAGGAACAATTTTTTGCAAGCGCTTAAAGGTTTTCTGAATCAGGGTTTCTCCACTGCCCAAGAGGTCGTGAAATTGTTTAGGGTATTCTTCTGTACTCACAGGCCAGAACCGGGAACCGATTCCTCCTGCCATAAGTACTGCATAATAATTGTTGTTTTTCAAAGCTCTTTTTTATTTTCCTAATCAGCCTTTTTCTTTAAGCAATTCCACTTCGGCATTAGGATTGAACAAATACATTTTTCCTGATTGCAATTCAATACCTTCATAGCGTTTTACGCGTTTTGCTCCTTTTTTAAATACTCTTCCGTTGTAGATTTTAAAAAGTGACCCTTCAGGAATTTCAAAGATATAATTTTTATCGTTTTCAGGGTCGTAATATTTTAGGGCTAACGCAAGTCTTGCATCAGTATCGCTACTAGCTTTTGGATTTTTAAAGTGTTTTGCAACCAATGGCAACAATTGAGCGGGAAAAATAGCCGGATGGATAAAAGGCAACATCAATTTTTGAAAAGTATGTTTCCACTCCTGTCCGTGTGGTTTAATGTTTCTTCCAAAAGTTTCAAATGCTTCAAGATGAGCAACTTCGTGAATTAGGGTAATAAAAAAACGGTATTTATTTGAAGAAGCATTTACTGTGATTTTATGTTGCCCGTTTGTGAGTTTTCTGTAATCACCGTGTCTGGTAACACGTTGATTGACTATTTGCAAATAGACGTTGTTTTTTTTTATCAGCTCAAAAGTTGGTTGAACAGCTTGAGCAGGAATGTATTTTTTAAGGATTTCGGTCATTTAAGGTGTACTACTTGAAACTTGCAATATTTTTCCGTTGTAAAATTTATTTCCAGTTAGAGCAAAATCCATCAAATATGCGGCCATTTCTTTGGCTGTGAGTGGTGCTTTATATCCGGGAAAAGCTTCTTCAAGCATTTCGGTTTGAACGGCTCCCAAGGCCATTGCATTGAAAGAGGGACCTGTTTCTTTGTATTCTTCAGCTAATAGTTCAGTGAGGGTAATAACGGCTCCTTTTGCTGAACTGTAAGCAGCCAATCCGGGAAACTTCATGCTCCCCTGAATTCCCCCCATACTACTAATACTTAGTACATGACTGTCTTTTTGCATAAAAGGAAGGACAGCTTGAGTAATTGCTGCTAAACCAAAAACATTGACTTTGTATACATCCATAAAATCTTGTGAGGTGAGTTGTTCAAAAGGTTTGTTTATGAGTAAGCCTGAGTTATTAATTAACACATCCACGTGCGTCCATTTTTCTTTTACAAAATCAACCGCATTTTTAATTTGCTCCTCATTGGAAAGGTCGCACGAAATTGCTGTTACATTTTCCAGGTGTAGTTTTTTGCAGGGCAATTCATTTCGCGAAAGAGCCAGGACATTATGGCCTTCTCTTGCAAATAATTGAACCAATTCAAAGCCAATTCCACGGCTTGTTCCAGTGATAATGATGTTCCTCACGGTTGTGCTTACTTTTTTCAAGTTGTTCTATTTGTTTATTTAATTGAATTCCTTAAAAATAAAAAAATCCCGTGAAATACTTAGTATAAACGGGATTTAATATTTTATTTCAAAAATGATTAAACAAACATTGTAACAGGATTTTCTATGTGTTGTTTTAATGTTTGTAAATAAGCTGAACCGGTTGCGCCATCAACCGTTCTATGGTCACATGCGAGTGTAACGGTCATTACGTTTCCAACTGCTATTTGACCATTTTTTACAACGGGTTTTTGAACGATAGCACCCACAGACAATATAGCTGAATTAGGCTGGTTTATGATGGATGTAAACTCTCTAATTCCAAACATACCCAAATTAGAAACAGTAAATGTACTGCCCTCCATTTCCTCTGGTTTTAGTTTTTTGTCACGGGCTTTTCCGGCAAGTTCTTTTACGTTTGCACCTATTTGAGAAAAACTCAATTGGTCTGCAAATTTTAGCACTGGAACCACCAGTCCTTCAGCAACTGCCACAGCAACTCCTATATGAATATGCTTTGCGATTATTGTGGTATCGCCTTTCCATTGTGAGTTCACTCTTGGATGCTTTCT
Organism: uncultured Planktosalinus sp.; assembly: GCF_963973675.1. Lineage (NCBI taxonomy): Bacteria > Pseudomonadati > Bacteroidota > Flavobacteriia > Flavobacteriales > Flavobacteriaceae > Planktosalinus > uncultured Planktosalinus sp. The sequence continues at coordinate 5,147 of NZ_CAXBAN010000104.1, forward strand.
CAAAGCCATGGCACTGGCCTTTACAATTATATCGTTGAAGGAAATTTTTCCTTCACTCATTTCGTTGATTGCTGTTCTTGAAGCAATGGCATTGTCCATATCGAGGTCAATGGTTAGGTAATAATGTGGTGCTGTAAATTTAGATTCACCCAATCGTTTTGCGATGGTTTTACGCATTTGGGAGTTTTTCACTTCTTCAAACTCTTCCTTACCTACAGGGGTATACGCTTGTATATTTGCCCCGGGTTGGTAGTTTTCAATATCTTTTTTTACAATGCGTCCGTTTTCACCACTGCCCTTTACTTGCGAAAGATTAATCCCTCTTTCTTCGGCTATTTTTTTAGCCAAAGGCGACGCAAATATTCGTTCTCCTGAACTTGAAGTTTGTGTTGAAGGTTGTTTAGATTCAGAAGGTTTATTTTCTGATTTTACCTGTGTGGTTGTTTCTGTTTTTTCTTCTGAAGTTTTTGCAGGAGCTTTCTTTTTACTTTCTGAGGTTTTTAGCTTTTCAAGTAATCCCGAAACATCTGTTCCTTTTGGACCTAAAATGGCCAAAATAGAATCTACAGGAGCAGACTCACCTTCCTCAATTCCAATTTTTAAAAGTGTTCCGCTGTAAAAAGATTCAAATTCCATGGTGGCCTTATCGGTTTCGATTTCGGCAAGAATATCACCTTCAGAAACTTCATCGCCTTCTTTTTTGAGCCAGGATGCTACAGTACCTTCGGTCATTGTATCACTCAAACGTGGCATTGATATGATTTCAATATCTTCTGGTAATTCAGTATCTTCTGATGCAACATCAGTTTTATTCTCCTCTTTTTGCTTTTTGTCTTTATTTGACTCTTCAGTGTTTTTATTTTCTTCTTTTGAATTCGGTTCTTTTTTTGATTTGTCAAGCAGTTTAGAAATATCTTCTCCTTCTTCACCAATAATTGCCAACAGTTGATCTACAGGTGCTGTTTCACCTTCATCCAGGCCGATATGGAGTAAAGTTCCTTCATAGAAGGATTCAAATTCCATGGTGGCTTTATCGGTTTCGATTTCAGCGAGGATATCTCCTTCTGAAACTTTATCTCCTACTTTTTTTAACCATTTTGCAACCACACCTTCTTCCATGGTGTCGCTGAGTCGTGGCATGTTGATTATTTCTGCCATAATTTATTCAGGTTTATGTGCTAAAAACGGATAATCTTCTTGTTGATAGACAGTGTCATACATCACATTGGATTCAGGGAATGGTGATTCTTCTGCAAATTTTTCGCATTCTGCCACACGTTCTTTTACACGTTTATCGATGGCTTTGATTTCGTCATTGGTTGCATACTTTTTCTTTTTGATCACATCCAGCACCTGTGTGATGGGGTCAATTTTCATATATTCTTCTACTTCTTCTTTTGTTCTATAGAGTTGGGCATCACTCATTGAGTGACCACGGTAGCGGTAGGTTTTCAATTCTAAAAACGAAGGTCCTTCGCCTTTTCTGGCTCTTTTTATTGCTTTATCCATTTCTTCTGCAACTTTTACGGGGTTCATAGCATCTACAGCCCCACAAGGCATATCATAGCCTAAACCAAGTTTCCAGATTTCAACGTGATTTGCAGTTCGTGCTACTGAGGTACCCATTGCATACCCGTTGTTTTCAACACAGAAAACTACAGGTAGTTTCCAAAGCATTGCCATATTGAGTGTTTCGTGAAGAGAGCCTTGTCGTGCAGCTCCATCGCCTAAAAAAGTAAGAGTAACAGCGTCTCTTTCAAAGTATTTATCTGCAAAAGCCAGACCTGCTCCTAAAGGGATTTGTCCTCCAACAATACCGTGCCCTCCATAGAAACGATGTTCTTTTGAGAAAATATGCATCGAACCTCCAAGTCCTTGTGAAGTTCCGGTTGCTTTTCCATAAAGTTCTGCCATCACTTTTTTTGGATCAACACCCATTCCAATTGGTTGAACGTGATTTCTATACGCTGTAATCATCTTGTCTTTTGTCAAGTCCATCGCGTGTAAAGATCCCGCCAAAATTGCTTCCTGACCGTTGTAAAGATGCAGGAATCCTCGTACTTTTTGCTGGATATACACTTGCGCCAGTTTGTCTTCAAACTTACGCCAGAAGAGCATTTCTTCATACCAGTTCAGGTAGGTTTGCTTTGTGATTTTTTTCATAATATGATTCTAATATCGATGCAGTCGTTTTATTCATAAAACCTAGAGAGCAAAAATACTACTTTAGTTAGTAATAAAAAAAGTACTACTAATTAAAAATAACTGAAAGTTAAATAATGAATGTGGGATTCCTGGATTTTTAAATTAGAATAAAGATTTAATCCAAATTCTTTTTATCAAACAGCAAAGGCAGCAGTGCTTTGATTGAATCTGCTTTATATATAGTGCCGGTTTCACCCATAAAGTAAATTTCAATGGGTTGGTTTTGATTTATTTCATACTCAGCAATTGCTTGTCTACAGGAGCCACAGGGGGAGATGGGCTCTTTTAGTTCTTGTTTTTCTGATCGTGCTGTAACCACAAGTTGTTTAATTTTATTTTGAGGAAATTGAGCATTGGCATAAAAAACGGCCACCCGTTCTGCACACAAGCCGGAAGGATAGGCTGCGTTTTCTTGATTATTTCCAGTG
>NZ_CAXBAN010000105.1:0-7769 GCF_963973675.1 uncultured Planktosalinus sp.
TATAAAAACTACAACGGAACCCAAGGCAACTCTCCTGTTGAAGTTACAGATACTAACAGAGGTTCTACAACATTGCCCGATGTTGAAGATTACAACAGGGACAACACGATGAATACTGTTAATAGTTATTTTGAATATAACATAGACTTGTACCCGGGGATGAATGTTGAAAACAATCCATACATCACCGATGTGAGAGAACTCGAAGTAAACCTTCAGAACAATGAAACCCAAGAAGTAAGATGGGTGCAATTCAAAATTCCAATTAGCAGCCCGGATAGAGCAGTAAATGGAATCACTGATTTCAGGTCAATTCGGTTTATGAGAATGTTCTTAACAGACTTTGAGCAAGATATTACTTTTAGATTTGGAACACTCGACCTTGTAAGAGGTGATTACAGAAGATATACCCAAAGTTTGAACCCTGCAGGAACGCTGCCTGCCAATAGCAACACCACTTTTGAAGTGGAGTCTGTTAGTATTGAAGAAAACGCAGGAAGACAACCCATACCCTATGTATTACCTCCAGGTGTGGAACGTGAAGAATTGATAAATAACAATTCAAATATTCGGCAAAATGAGCAGTCACTTGCTTTAAGGGTTTGTGGCTTGGAACCTGAAGATGGCCGCTCAGTTTACAAAAAATATAACATTGATATGCGCCAGTATAAAAATCTGGAGATGTTTATTCATGCTGAGTCACTTGTAAATCAAATAGCTTTAAATGATGGCGATTTGGTCGCATTTATGCGATTGGGGAATGATTTAAATCAAAACTTTTATGAAGTAGAAATCCCGCTAAACCTAACAAACTTTGGAGCAACATCTGCCGAAGAGATTTGGCCGGTCCAAAACAGAATGAATCTGCCTTTAAAATTACTTCAGGAAGTAAAGTCAATTGTTCTGGGAAATCCGGAGGCCTATGATTTGAGTGAAGTAGTTTATTTTGAAGAATCAGAACTGGAAGGAAGCCTAGGCGGTCCAGAAAATGATATGCGTATAGGTATCAAAGGGAATCCAAGTTATGGTAATGTAAGAACCATAATGATCGGGCTTAAAAACACAACTGACGCCGAAATTTGCGGGGAAGTCTGGGTAAACGAACTTCGATTAACTGAGCTAAACAATGAAGGTGGCTGGGCTGCCGTAGCTAGCATGGATGTTAACCTTGCCGATTTTGCAACTGTAAGTGCAATAGGTAAAAGAACCACCGTTGGTTTTGGATCAATTGAGCAAGGCCCTAATGAACGAAGCCTTGAAGATGTGCAGCAATATGATGTAGTAACCAATGTGAACGTTGGACAGTTATTGCCTCAAAATTGGGGCATTCAGGTGCCATTTAATTATGCAATTGGTGAAGAATTAGTTACGCCACTTTACGATCCTGAATTTCAGGATATTGAATTAGACTCTAGGCTAAACAACGCTGAATCTGAACAAGAACGTGAACAAATCAGGGATCAATCAGTTGATTATACTAAAAGACAAAGCATTAACTTTATTGGAGTAAGAAAGGAAAGAACAGGCGATAAAAAGCCACAACCTTATGATGTGGAAAACATAACGCTTTCATATTCATACAATCAAATAGACCATAATAGTTTTGAAATTGAAGAATCACTAGAGCAAAATATGATGCTGGGGGCTACGTATGATTATAGTTTTACTCCAAAACCGGTTGAACCATTCAAACAAAATGATTCACTTTTTAGAAGTAGTTATCTGCAGCTTTTAAAGGACTTTAATTTCAACTACTTGCCAACTAACATTTCGGCAAGTACAAATATAACAAGGCAATACAACGAACAGAAATTTAGGGAAATTAACCTGCTTCCGGGTAATATTGGTTTGCCAACTTTGTATCAAAGAAACTTTTTGTTTGACTGGCAGTATGCAATGAACTATAACCTGACAAATTCGTTGCGTTTTAATTTCAATGCTTCAAACAATAGAATTGTTAACAATTACATAGACGAAAACGGGATAATCAATAATGATATTGGTGTTTGGGATGGTCTTTTTGATGTAGGTGAGCCTAACCAACACTATCAAACCCTGCAAGTTAATTATGATTTACCATTCAATAAAATTCCCTTTTTGAGGTTTATTAGAGCTACCTATTCCTACACAGGAAATTATCAATGGCAAAGAGGAAGCGACTTGTTCAGAAATATTGAACTTGAACTTGAAGATGGAACTACAGGCATTTTTGATTTAGGAAATACCATTCAAAACTCCAATACACACCGCATCAATTCCACATTGGATATGAATAACCTCTATCGCTACCTTGGTTTGACAAAAAGAAGACCAACAAATACCTCGTCACAAAGAGGTGGAGAAGAAAGTGGCGAAGGGGCCAGAGGAGCTGGAGGAAGAGCAGATCGCGGCAGAGGAGGTGATGAGAAAAGCAATGGTGACGAAAGCCAAAACAATGAACAAAGCTTGGGCTTTACCAATAGAGCAGGAGAAAGTGGTTCAGGGGGAGCTGGCGGTACAAGGGAAGAAGGACAAAATGGAACTCCACGACTTAGTGGCGGAGATCAGGCTTACAATACCTTAATTGGATTACTGACTTCAGTAAAAAGATTCCAGTTTAATTACCAGGAAAACAACGGAATATTTATGCCCGGTTATTTACCTTCAGTAGGGTTTATGGGCTCTTTAAAACCTTCTGCAGGCTTTGCTTTTGGAGGCCAGGGAGAAATCAGGGAGTTGGCCGCCAGAAAAGGATGGCTCACAATTTATCCTGAATTTAATGAACAATATACAGAAGTTGAAAATGTACAGTTTGACTATCAATCAAACATTGAATTATTCCCGGATTTCAAAATTGACTTAAATGGAAGTAGAACGTACTCTGAGTCCTTTGCTGAAAATTATATTGTAAACGACGACCAGTACCGATCTTTGGCACCTCGTACATTTGGAAATTTCAATATTTCAACAGTCCTTATAAAAACAGCTTTTGCAACCAGTGATGAAAACAATTCTGAAACTTTTCAAAACTTTAGAGACAACAGGTTGATTGTTGCAAACAGGCTTGCAGAAGAGTTTTACGGAACATCAGACTTTCCTGTTGCTGAAGACGGTTACCCGGTTGGCTTTGGTAGAAATAGTCAGGCGGTATTGCTACCCTCGTTTATTTCAGCCTATTCCGGCACCGATGCTTCAAGTGTAAAAACCGGAATATTTAGGGATTTTCCAATTCCAAACTGGGAACTGCGATATACAGGTTTGATGCGCTTAGGGTGGTTTAAAGAAAACTTTAAACGCTTCTCAATTCAACACGGATATCGTGCTGATTATACTGTAAACCAATTTGAAACGAATCTGGATTACAACAGAAATAACCCCACAGAAGTTGACCAAAGCGGAAACTTTAAAAATGAAACCTTGCTTTCAAATGTGAACTTACTGGAGCAATTCAGTCCATTAATAAAATTAGACTTTGAAATGCAAAACTCTATTCGGGTTTTAACAGAAATTCGTAAAGACAGGGCACTTTCATTAAGCTTTGCCAACAATTTATTAACTGAAATTCAAGGAATGGAATACATTGTTGGATTGGGATACCGCATTAAAGATTTGCGAATAGGAACAAGCTTTGGAGGAGTACAACAAATCCTGAGAAGTGACCTTAACTTTAAACTAGACCTCTCGCTTCGTGATAATAAAACAATCATTAGATATTTAGACCAGGAAAACAACCAGGTTACTGCGGGGCAAACAATTTATGGAATTCAATTTACTGCAGATTATGCTTTGAGCAAAAACCTGACAGCACTATTCTATTATGACCATACCTACTCTGAATATGCTGTTTCTACTGCTTTTCCGCAAACAACTATCAGAGGGGGGATCACTTTAAGATATAACTTCGGAAATTAAATTTTAAACTAAATAATACATTACAGAATGAATATTCCAACAAACCTAAAGTATACCAAAGATCACGAATGGGTGAAAATTGATGATGATATTGCAACTATAGGCATAACAGATTTTGCTCAAAAAGAATTGGGTGATATTGTTTATGTAGAAGTTGATACTGTTGATGAGGAAATGCAAATTGAAGAAGTGTTCGGTACTGTTGAAGCTGTAAAAACAGTGTCTGACTTGTTCTTGCCATTATCAGGTCAAATAACAGCATTTAATGAATCACTGGAATCTGAACCTGAAAAAGTAAACACAGACCCGTATGGTGAAGGATGGATGATAAAACTAAAAATTTCAGACCCTTCACAGTTGGAAAATCTAATGGACCATGAAGCTTATAAAAAGCTTATTGGAGCCTAAGCTCCTATTAACAGGGGCACTCTTATTTACTTGTTTTATTACCTATGGGTCTTTAACCTCCACGGGTTCATTGCCTCAGCTGGATTATGCCGTGTCAGACAAACTGATTCATGCCCTTAGCTACTTTTTACTCTTTTTGCTTTGGTTCTTTTTTTGGATTATTAAATCAAAAGAAAAAAAATATTTGCGTAAAACAACTCTTCTGGGGGTTGTTGTGTTTAGTTATGGTATGGTTATTGAAGTCTTACAGGGAACACTAACAGCTGCTCGGGAAGCTGATTTCTATGATGTTATCGCAAATGGAGCAGGAATTTTTTGTGCAGTGTTATTGGTGATACTCATTAAGAAAAAAATATTAAAGTTAAAAAGTAGTATTTAACTTTAATATAAAACAGATTTTACATATTTTAGCAACAATTAAAAAGGATAATTATGGAGCCTAAAAAAAATCCAAAAGCCGATTTAAGCAAACGAAGTATATTTTTCTTCCAAATAGGATTGATTATTATGCTTTTTGTGACATGGCAGGCAATTGAATGGAAAACCTATGACAAATCACTTGTTGATATTGGTCAATTGAATTTAGAAGATGAAGATGAGGAAGAAATTCCAATCACAGAGTTCATTCCACCACCACCGCCACCACCACCACCGCCACCGGCTCCCGAGATTATCGAAGTGGTAGATGATGAAGAAGAAATTGAAGAAACAATAATTGAATCTACTGAGACAGATCAGTTTGAAGAAATTGTTGAAATTGAAACAATTGAAGAAGCCGTCGAAGAAATCGATGATGTACCTTTTGCCGTTATTGAAAATGTGCCAATCTATCCGGGTTGTGAAAACATGAAAAATAACCAGCAACGTAAAGATTGTATGTCCGAAAAAATTCAGGCTTTTGTAACGAGAAAATTCAATACTGAACTTGCAAATGACTTAGGACTTTCTGGAAGACAGCGTATTTCTGTGCAGTTTAAAATTGACAATAAAGGAAATGTTGTTGAAGTACTTGCTCGAGCACCACATCCCAGACTTGAATCTGAAGCTAAAAATGTAATCAGTCAATTACCTAAAATGACTCCCGGAAAACAAAGAGGAAAAGCGGTAAACGTAATGTATAGTTTACCCATTCTGTTTCAGGTAGAAAACTAAAAATAGCTATTCCTAAAATTTAAGCCATCAAATTTATTTGATGGCTTTTTTTATTTTTGGCACCCTTGTTGATTTATGATATATGTAATTTTAAATCAATAAGCATGAAAACACTTAAGAAAATAGTTGACTTCTTTAAAAAGAAACAAGTAAAAGAAGCTAATAGTAAAAAGGATGCTAATTTAAACTACAACGGAACTCTTGCTTTCCAATTCAGCTTGATGGTATCAATGATTACCATTGCTTTAATTATCAATGGTTCCTATGCTGTCAAAACAAATCAAATTGCAAAACCTCTTGAGGAGGAACCAGAAGTCATATGGATAAGCGATTTCGTAATTGTTGAACCCAAAAAAGAAGAACCCGTAATCCAAAAGCAAACGGTTAAAAAAATAAACCCAACAATAGTTCAAATAGTAGATAAGCCAATTGTTAAAGATATTGAAATTGAAAAAGACCCTGAACCAAAAGAAATCAATTCAGATAAACCGGTAGTAATTGTTCCGGAACCTAAGCATTCAAAAAAAGAGCCTGATATTATCCATTCGTTTTTGGGGGTTGAGAGAGTGCCAGTTTTTCCGGGGTGTGAGGCATTAACTGACAATAGAAGTCGCAGAGACTGTATGTCTTCTGAAATAGGAAGGCTAATCAATAAACACTTTAACACTGAAATAGCAAACGAATTAGGTTTAACAGGAACTCAAAAAATATATGTAAGCTTTGTGATTAATAAAAAGGGTGAAGTAGATCAACTTCAGGTTAGAGCACCACACCCGCGACTTGAAAAAGAAGCTGGTAGAGTAGTGAGTAAAATTCCTAAAATGCTTCCCGGTATTCAAAATAACCAAGAAGTAGAAGTGAGGTTTTCACTGCCAATTATGTTCAATGTAGTCCACTAATTCAAATACAAAACACCTTAAAAACCCGAAAGAATAATCTTTCGGGTTTTTAATTGAGTTGCCTTAAAAATCATAAAAAAACGTATCTTTCACAATCAAAAAAGTCAAAATAGAGGATTAAATTCCGTAAACTATTAAAACGCAAAAGCACTCAGTTTAAACACTTCAAAAATAGGTTTTAAATGAAAATAAAAGTTATGATCACTTCTTTGTTATTGGCTACTCAGTTGTTCAGTCAACAAACCGACAACGAATTTGAAAAATATCCGGTATTTCCTGAATGTGAAAATGCAGCAGTTGAACAATTGAAATCTTGCTTTCACAATAGCTTACAAACCTTTATTTTCGATAACTTTAAAACCCCTCAAATCGTTTTTGATGAAAACTATCAAGGGCAGTTGGTGGTGTTTTTTGAAGTGGACAAGGAAGGGAATTTTAAAACCCTTTACATCGATGCAATGTATGAGGAATTAAAAACAGAAATTCAACGTGTCTTTGATACCTTGCCGCAAATTAAACCGGCCACATACAATGCCCGCGCAACCTATGTGCAATTTACAATGCCCATTCAAATACCTTTGCTGCCCGAAAGTTTTGAGGCAAATAGAATAGAAAAGCAAAGTCATAACCTTGCTTTAGATAATTCAAATGAATATGATGAAATTCAAAACCTGGGGTATTCCAACAATAAATATGAGAGCAGTATCAACATTCCATTATCACACCAGGAATACGCCCGGTTTGATTACTATTTGAATCAGGTGGGTAATAATGTGCACACGGCTCAAAAACCCTATTTGTACAAAGATGTAAATAAGTATTTTGATATGCAGACCCGTGACAGCCTTTTGTTTAAAAATAAAACGTCTTGGTTTGGAAGAAAATGGTGGAATGAGCATATGATAAACTTTACAGGCAAAGGGTACTGGTTTACAATCGATCCGGGAGTGGATTTGCAAATAGGTATGGAAACTGACAGTGAATTTGATTATACTTATAACAATACCCGTTTGGCAGTAGTTCAGGGTGGATTGGGCGAAAAACTTAATTTTCACGCAGTTATCTATGAAAGTCAGGGTAGATTTGCAAACTATTTTAACCGCTATGCAGAGTCTATTGCAGCTGATGGTGGTGGAAATCCGGCAATTATTCCTGGCTTTGGGATCGCCAAAGAGTTTAGGGAAACGGCATATGATTACCCAATGGCTACAGGATATTTATCATACAGTACGGATATGTTTAACTTCCAGTTCGGTCACGGTAAAAACGTAATCGGTGATGGATACAGGTCTCTTTTTATGGGTGATGCAGCTAGTCCAAACCCTTATTTTAAAATAAATACAACATTTTGGAAATTAAAATACACCAATACCTGGATGTCCCTAAGGGATGTTAGACAGGAGGCCACTGAAGACGGTG
>NZ_CAXBAN010000106.1:0-7765 GCF_963973675.1 uncultured Planktosalinus sp.
TACAGCTTCTTTAAAAACTGAAAATTCTAATTTTATAAACTCACCGCTTGTAGTCCCTACATTTTATCGCATTGCAAAACAGAGCTTACCTCTTCCAAATTTATTTTATACAATAGGGGAATTCAATGAATTTGCGGTTACTTTTTCATTACCACAGGACCACATTCTCAATATAAAAAATGAATCAACCAACTTTATTCCTTTGCAGCAAAACACCTCCAACAGTGTTTTAATAACTACTACAGATCAACCTGAAAAATCAGGGATTTATGGTGTATTTGATAAGGAAGAACGCATACAAAATTTAAGTTATAATTATTCCAGAAAAGAAAGCAAACTAAATTATAGAAACGCTGAAAACTGGAACAACACAACTACCTTTAATTCAGTTGATTCAACACTTGAAAAATTGGCATCAAATGAAAATATCCAAGAATATTGGAAATGGTTTCTTATTTTTGCACTGTTCTTTTTTATTGTTGAAATGCTTCTCTTAAAATTTTTAAAATGAACATCCTCCTAAAATCGGTTACAATAGTAGATAAGTCCAGCAAACTACATCTCAAAAAACGTGACGTTCTTATCACCAATGGTGCTTTTGAAAAAATCGCACCTAAAATTAATAACCCCGATTCAAGAAAAGAGCTAAATTTCAAAGGGTTACATATTTCACAAGGCTGGTTTGACAGCAGTGTAAGTTTTGGTGAACCTGGGTTTGAAGAAAGAGAAACCATAGAAAACGGACTTAAAACAGCTGCAAAAAGTGGATTTACAGCTGTGGCAGTCAATTCAAATACAAATCCTGTAACCGATAGCAAATCTGATATTTTGTACATCTTATCAAAAGCTTCCCATCATCCGGTTTCATTGTATCCAATTGGAGCTCTTACAGATCAGGGAACAGGTGAAAACCTGGCGGAACTTTATGATATGAAAAATGCGGGAGCTATTGCTTTTTATGACTATCAAAAACCGGTCAAAAATCCAAACCTTTTGAAAATTGCCTTGCAATACACTCAAAGTTTTAACGGTCTCGTAATTGCATACTGCAATGAAGATGACGTGTCTAAAAATGGAGTAGTGAATGAAGAAGTAAGCAGTACAAAATTAGGATTGAAAGGTATTCCCGCCTTGGCAGAAGAGTTGCATATTAATCGAAATCTTTTCTTATTGGAATACACAGGCGGCAAATTACACATCCCTACTATTTCAACAAAAAAAAGTGTCGAACTCATCAAAAATGCTAAAAGTAAAGGCCTAAACGTTAGTTGCTCTGTTTCTGTAAATAACCTCATTTTAAATGATGACGCATTAATTGATTTCAACACCAATCTAAAATTGAAACCCCCATTACGAACCGATGCGGATAAAACTGCCCTCATCAATGCACTAAAAGAAGGAATTATTGATGGAGTAACTTCAGACCATAACCCCATTGATATTGAACACAAGAATGTAGAATTTGACAATGCGCTCTTTGGAAGTATTGGACTGGAAAGCTGTTTTGGTGCATTAAATACCCATTTCTGCCTTGAAGATTCTATTGAGTTTTTAACCCGTTTAAAAGTGGTTTTTGGAATCGAAAGTTCATCAATCTCTGAAGGAAATAAAGTAAATATAAGTCTTTTTAATCCTAACGTAACTTGGAAGCTTGAAGAAAAAGACATCGTTTCTTCTTCTAAAAATTCAGCTCTTTTAGGACAATTTCTTAAAGGAAAACCTTTAGGGGTTTATGCAAACAAAAAACTTATACTAAACTAAATAAAGTATGGAAACCCTTTCATCAAAAGAAAAAAATTATTCCATTATTAATTATATCACATTCATTGGAATGATTATCGCCTATTTTTTTAATAAAGAATTGCGCTCATCATATGTGACCCATCATATTAAAGTTATGTTTGGGTTGGTGATCTTGTTATTTATTTCACAGGTTTCACATCAATATATCAATATAATTATGGGTGATATTATCTGGTTGGTGTCTTTTGTTTTATGGATCATTTCATTTGTATATGCAGTTCAGGGTAAACGCACGGTAATTCCCTATTTTAGCGAAAACGTTCAAAAGTGGTTTACATTTCTGGATTAACCGGTATAAAATGACAAATTTTTAATAATTAAAAAAAAATAGTATGGAAAATGCAACAGACAACGATGGAAAAACTATTGGAATTATCGCCTACATCACGCTTATTGGATGGGTTGTTGCAATTCTAATGAATTCAGGTGGGAAAAATGAATATGCTTCATTTCACATTCGGCAAATGCTAGGCCTTATCCTACTCTCGCTAGTAATTTCTGTTCTTTCAATTTATGTCAATTTAGGACTTTTTGGTACGATATTAAGTGTGTTAGTATTAGTTTTGTGGGTCATTGGATTTGTGGGTGCTATTCAAGGAGAAAGAAAATTGGTTCCTATTATTGGTGAAAATTTTCAGGAATGGTTCAAAGGTATTAAGTAACATTTTAAATTTTAAGCTCTCCCTTCTCAACATCAAATCATAAATCGGATTAATATATCATGAACACACAAAGTACCTCACTTTATCATTTGACAAGACCTTCAAAAAAATCTACAGTAAAAGCGCCGGCACTTATTATGTTGCACGGGTATGGTAGTGACGAAAACGATTTGTTTTCTTTTGCTTCTGAATTACCCGATGAATTGTTTATAATTTCAGCAAGAGCTCCCTTTAAAATGGAACCATATGGAAATGCCTGGTATGCCATTCACTGGGATAGTGTGTCTGGAAAATTCAGCGATACCGAACAAGCTTCAAGATCAAGAGATCTGATTGCAAAATTTATTAACGAAGTAATTGATTTATATAATTTAGACCCTCATGATGTTACGTTATTGGGTTTCAGCCAAGGTACAATTTTAAGTTATGCGGTCGCATTAAACTATCCTGAAAAAGTAAAAAACATCATAGCACTTAGTGGCTATATCAATGAAGATCTTTTACCAAAAAATATGGATGAAATCGATTATTCAAAATTGGATTTTTATTGTTCTCACGGAAACGCAGATCAAGTGATTCCTGTAGATTGGGCGAGAAAATCAAAACCATTACTAGACAAGTACAACATCTCAAATACATATAGCGAATTTCCTGTAGGTCACGGAGTTGCTCCTCAAAACTTTTTTGAGTTTAAAGAGTGGTTGAAACAACGATTGAAGTAACAAATATAGTGCTTCATTACCTTAAAGGCGGATACACCATTGACGCAATAGTTCTTAGCGTAAGATCCTGATTTTCGTCTAATTCATATTCAAGAATTAATTCACCCCAATTGGTGCCATCAGTAAAATCAGCAATAATCCATCGATGATTTAAAAACCTAACCTTATTGATTTTCATACTTCCGTCAGTTCCGGTATAGGGAACCAAAGGGTTATCTTCACTACCCTGGTTTTGAGCATACAAATGCTCTGAAACCAGTTGCTCCATAAATCCAGCTTCCAATCCAAAATTTTCAAAATACGTCATGGCATTGTCATTTCCCAAAAGAGTAAAATAATTCAAATCAAAATTTACATTTTTCAAAGAATCTAATTCACTTTCCAACGCCAGTGACTTTTCTGTCAATTGATTAATTTTAGTTTCCTGATCCTCATAGATCCGCTTTTGATTCATGTACATAAAAAGTAACATCAATACAGAAAAAATAAATAGGTATAAAACAATCTTGTTTTTCATTTCCTTCAATTAAATGGTTATTTGAAGTCCGTCATAAGCCAGAAATACATTCTCGGGCAAAGTGTTTTGAACCTCTTTATGAAAACCCATCAAATGGCTAATATGTGTTAAATAAGCACGTTCGGGCGCAATGGTTTTAATTAATTTAATTGCTTCTTCCAGATTGAAATGTGAGTAATGAGCTTCTTGTCTTAATGCGTTTAAAACCAAAACTTTTGTGCCTCTTACCTTTGCAAGTTCTTCTTCTTTAATGGTTTTTGCATCTGTTATGTAGGTAAAATCTTCAATTCGAAAACCAAGAACTGGCAAGCGATTATGCATCACCTCTATTGGAATAACAAGTTTATCTGAAATTTTAAAAGGGGTGGATTTGTTAATTTCAATTTCCTTTAAAGTGGGTGCTCCCGGATATTTATTTTCTGTAACAAAAATATAATCAAAGCGCTTTTTTAAAGAATCAAAAACCCGTTTATGAGCAAATGCTTTAATATCCCCTTGCCTGAAAAAATAGGGTCGTATATCATCGAGTCCGGCAATATGATCATTGTGTTCATGTGTAAACAAAATTCCGTCAAGACTGATACATTTTGCTTTTAACATCTGAGCCCTGAAATCTGGACCGGTATCAATAACATAATTGTACTTGTCCCAAGAAATCAATGCAGAAACCCGAAGACGCTTATCTTTTGGGTCTTCACTTTTACAAACAGGGTGGTCACTTCCAATTACGGGGATTCCTTGAGATGTTCCGGTGCCTAAAAACGTTACGGTAAATGGTTTTGACATGGCACAAAAATAAATATATTTTTTTGTTTAACTCTTGCATTTATAAGCTATTTACTACCTTTGTATGAAATAAATTTACAATACTCAAGCTATGCCGGATACATTAAAAGGAGATAAAGAATTTGAACATATTCCCTCCATAAAAGATAAATCTCTGAGAATAAATCTCAATGAAAATATATATGGAACATTTGCTGAAATTGGAGCCGGTCAAGAAACTGTAAGAAACTTTTTTAGAGCGGGTGGTGCTTCAGGAACAATTGCAAAAGCGATGTCTGCTTATGATAAAGACTTTAGCGACTCTATTTACGGTATAGAAGAAGATGGGCGTTATGTAACTGAGCCTCGTTTAAAAAGAATGCTTAGGCATGAAATGTATTTAATGGAGGAGCGAATTTCAAGAGAAAAACATCCTAATAAAATTTTCTTTGCATATGCCAATACTGTAGCAACCATTGATTTTGCAAAAAAATTTAAAGGTCACGGATGGGTTGGAATTCGATTTCAGATAGATCCTAAAGAAGGTTATAATGAAATAATTCTGCATATTCGATTTAAAGAAAATGATGCCAAATTACAACAGCTTACTTTGGGTATTTTGGGAGTCAATTTAATTTATGGGGCTTTCTATAAGTACGATCAACCTAAAAAATTGTTGCGTTACTTATATGATCACATCGATAAAGATCAAATTGAAATTGATATGGTAAACTTTTCAGGCCCACAGTTTGAAACTGTTGACAACCGCCTGATGAGTCTACAATTAATCAAAAACGGAATGACCGAAGCGGTTATGTTTGGCCCCGATGGTAATAATATATTGCCTGCAGCCATTTTGTACAAAAAAAACATTCTTACACTAAGAGGAAGCTTCAGACCGGTTACTAAAGTTAACATCGATATGTTTGACCGATCCTACGAAATGTTCATCAACGAAAATAAAGTAGATAAAGAAAATACCATTCCCATTTTTGAAATAACACTCTCAAATTTGAGAGCCGAAGGCGAAATTGATGAAGAAGACTTTATGGATCGAGCAAGACTCCTTTGTAATCTAGGACACACAGTATTGATTTCAAACTTTCAAGAATATTATAAATTAGTTGAATTTTATTCCAAATACACCAAATCCAGAATGGGTCTTACAATGGGCGTAAGCAACCTGATAGATATATTTGACGAAAAATATTACCGTCACTTAAGTGGTGGAATTCTAGAAGCGTTTGGTAAACTTTTCTTTAAAGATTTAAAAGTTTACCTCTACCCTATGCAAGATCAGGAAACAGGTGAATTAACCACCAGTGAGAACTTAAAAGTACATCCACGTATGAAAGAACTCTATAAGTTCTTTAAATACAATGGAAAAGTAGTCGACATTAAAGATTTCAACCCTGAAATATTACAAATTTTTTCAAGAGAAGTACTTCAAAAAATTGCAAACAACGATAAAGGGTGGGAGGACACATTACCCGATGGCGTTGCAAAAATTATAAAAGACAAAGAGCTTTTTAGTTACCATCTTAAAGAAAAAGCCTCAAATTAATGAGGCTTTTTTTAATTGTCTAAAATCTGGGCTGCATGCTCCTTGGTCTTAACTTTATCAATTACACGATCTACCTTACCGGTCTCATCAATAATAAAAGTCTTTCTGTGAATTCCATCATATTCCTTTCCCATGAATTTTTTAGGTCCCCAAACTCCAAAAGTATCAATAACCTCCTTATCTTCATCAGCAAGTAAAGGAAATGGAAAATCATATTTTTCTTTAAAATTCTTTTGTCGTTTTTCACTATCGGCGCTTACTCCCAATAATTCATACCCCTGACTTTGTAATTCTTTATAATGATCTCGCAAATCACAAGCCTCAGCAGTACAACCGGGTGTATTGGCTTTTGGATAGAAAAAAACAACCAGCTTTTTTCCCTTATAGTCTTTTAGTGAAATTGTATTTCCATCCTGATCAGTGGCTTTAAAATGAGGAACCACGTCCCCTTTTTGAAGAGTTTTCATAGTATAGCAATTTTTATGTTAGTATTTGAAAAACCAATGTATTATAACTTGTACAAACAAAGGTTTCTTTTAAATTTACGGTATTAAATATACGTAAAATGAATAAGGAAGAAAAGGTAAAGTTTGTTATTGAAACGTTAAATGAAATTTATCCGGAAATACCTATACCGCTGGATCATAAAGATCCATACACTCTTTTAATAGCAGTATTGCTCTCTGCTCAAAGTACAGATGTGAGGGTCAATCAAATTACCCCACTACTTTTTGAAGTTGCTGACAATCCATTTGATATGATCAAACTGTCTGAAGAAGAAATAAGGGAAATTATCAAACCGGTGGGATTATCCCCCATGAAAGCTAAAGGAATTTACAATCTCTCGCATATTTTAATCGACAAATACAATGGCAAGGTTCCAGCTAGTTTTAAAGCCCTGGAAGAGTTGCCTGCTGTGGGGCACAAAACAGCTAGCGTAGTGATGGCACAGGCGTTTAATGTTCCGGCTTTTCCTGTTGACACACACATTCACAGATTAATGTACCGATGGGGGTTTACAAATGGCAAAAATGTTGTGCAAACTGAAAAAGATGCCAAGCGATTATTCCCTAAAGATTTATGGAATAAGCTGCACCTTCAGATAATTTGGTATGGGAGACAATATTCACCCGCCAGAGGTTGGAATCTCGAAAAAGATATTATTACCAAAACTATTGGAAGGAAATCTGTACTTAAAGAGTATCACAAAAAAAAGTCCCGTAGCTAACGGGACTTTTCCAAAGTTTAGTTCAGAAGTGCTTCAAACTTCCATTTATAACAATCTATAACACTTAAAGCCTGAGAATAATCCAGAAGAAACTTAACTGTTTCATCTTTCGGGGTTAAATTGGTCACCGCATTGGGTGAGGGTTTTGAGTAAATTTTTTCCATAAAAAATCCATTTTGTTGTTAGTGTCTAATCTCTAACGACCCAAAAAAGATTTTATTGCATCAATTTACCAAAACAATATTATTTTTGTCAATTACCTTACGTAAATTTATTAAAGCATAACGCATTCTTCCCAAAGCTGTATTAATACTAACCCCTGTTTGCTCAGAAATTTCTTTAAAACTCATATCCTTATACAGTCTCATAACAAGTACATCTTTTTGGTCATCAGGAAGCTCCTGAATCAACCTCCTTAAATCATCTTCCACTTGTCCTTTAATGATTTTTTTTTCTGCATTTAAATCATCATCACTCAAAACAGAAAAAATATTAAAATCGCCA
>NZ_CAXBAN010000107.1:0-7739 GCF_963973675.1 uncultured Planktosalinus sp.
AAACGAATTTGTTCCAGATTTCTGTGGTTTTCAGGAGCGGTAATTGTCAAAAGAATGAGTGGTCTGCCTTCATAAGTGGTTCCTCTGTTTTCTATAGTGATACGATCACTGGCATTGGCAAGTGCATACATATAGCTCACCAGCTTATCATGGGTGATATGCCATTCGCCCACTTCGTGACCGATACTGCTTTTTGGGGTTGGAATATTCTTGTTATAGGTTACATCATCGGGAAGATAATAATTTAGATCAATGGGTTCATTTTGAGCAAATAAAGAACCAGAAATGAATAACAGAGAAAATAGTATTTTACGCATAGAAAAAAATTTAAAGGCTAAAGATAAAAAAAACCGCTCTTAAAAAAAGAAGCGGTTATAAATAGTTGAAATAAGATAGAGTTAAATATCTTCAAAATTGAGGTCAGTAAAGCTTTCAGTGCTTTTACTGTCTTCATTCTTTTTATTTTGAGAATCTAAAGAGTCTTCTTCCTTTTTATAGTCTGATTGGTGGCGTTCACTAATAACCTCTTCTCCTTTTTCATTAATGATGAATTCTATCATTTCTTCCACATTTTCTTTGAAACTGGCAAAATCTTCTTTGTACAGATAGATTTTGTGTTTTTTATAATGAAAAGATCCATCATCATTGGTGAATTTTTTACTTTCTGTGATGGTTAAATAGTAATCGCCAGCTCTGGTAGCTCTTACATCAAAAAAATAGGTTCTTCTTCCGGCGCGCAATACTTTTGAAAAAATTTCTTCTTGCTCCATCATATCTTTTTCACTCATAGTTTAAATTGTTTAAGAATATTTCAAGTCAAAAATCTAAAAAAAAAACCTACTGAGCAACATTTTTTAATTATCTTTTTCCAAAAGTTGTTTGGCATACAACTCTTTGTAATAACCATCAATGTCAATAAGTTGGCTGTGAGTGCCTTTTTGAATTATTTCACCGTCTTTGAGAACCAAAATAGTATCAGCATTTTTAGCAGAGGTAATTCTGTGACTTACAATAATTGCTGTTTTGTTTACAGACAATTTTTGTAAATTGTTAATAATGGTTTCTTCTGTTTCTGTATCAACCGCTGAGAGACAGTCGTCAAACAGGTAAATCTTAGGGTCTTTTATTAAAGCTCTGGCAATTGATACACGCTGTTTTTGCCCGCCGCTGAGTGTAATTCCGCGTTCGCCCAAAACCGTCTCATATTTTTTTGTGAAACCAAGTATGTTGTTATGTACAGCCGCTAGTTTAGCAGCTTCTTCTACTTCTTGATTAGTAGCTTCCTCTTTCCCAAATTTGATGTTGTTTTTAATACTGTCACTAAATAAAAAGGCATCTTGAGGGACATAGCCTAAAGCCTTCCGGAGGTTCTTTAAATTAAGACTTTCAATAGGCTGTTCATCAATTAAAATAACGCCTTCGCTAACATCATACAACCTTCCAATCAGTTCCAGGATTGTTGACTTACCAGAGCCGGTGTGTCCTAAAATTGTTATCGTTTCACCGGGGTTTATAGTGAATGAAATATTTTTTAAAGCTGTAATATTTGTATCAGGATAGGTAAAGGAGACATTTTCAAACTCAATTTTTCCTTGAATAGGAGTTATTACATCAGTATTGTTTTTAATTTCAGGCTCTTCTTTAAGAAACTCATTGATTCGTTTTTGTGATGCTTCAGCTTGTTGTATCATAGAAGTCACCCAGCCTACAACCGCCACCGGCCACGTAAGCATATTCACAAATATAAGAAACTCTACAATGGTACCCAGCTCTGCTATTTCACCTGATATGTATTGTTGACCTCCCACAAATATAACAACAAGGTTACTGGCACCAATAAGTAACACCATCAATGGAAAAAAGAGGGCCTGAACTTTTACTAAATCAAGATTTTTGTCTTTACTTTCGTTGGCTAAAACTACAAAGTTTGTTTGTGTTTGTGGCTCAATTGCATAAGCTTTTATAACCGAAATACCACTAAATATTTCCTGAGTAAAGGTTGTAAGTTTGGATAAATATTGTTGAACAATTGTACTGCGTTGATTGATGGCAACACTCAGTTTGTAAATCGCTATTGATAAAACGGGAAGTGGTGCAATAGTATACAAAGTAAGCAAAGGTGCCTGACTGAACATATACCAGATTACAACAACAAAGAGCGTGATGGTCTGAACACTGTACATCAATGCAGGCCCGGCATACATGCGTACTTTTGAAACATCTTCGCTAATGCGGTTCATTAAATCACCGGTTCTGTTTTGTTTATAAAAACTCAGTGATAAGGCCTGATACTGTTTAAACACTTCATTTTTTAAATCAAACTCAATTCTACGTGAGACAACAATAAAGGTTTGCCGCATCAAAAAAGTAAACAATGCAGCCAGGAGAGTGGCACCAATCAGCAAGCCTATATTGATGAGTAATTCATTTTGAATTTGACTTAAATCCTTTGAATTATCTTTTAGATATCTATCGACAACAGTTACAGAATCACCAATCAATTTAGGGGTGATTATAGCAAACAAGCGGGCGAAAACTGTGATAATTAGACCAAGTAACAACATACCGCGATACTTGATAAAATATTTATTGAGGTGTTTTAATTCTTTCATTTACAGGATGAGGCTTTCCTTGGAATGAGCCATTTCAATTTAACACATTTTTTATTGAAACTCATGAAATAAACTACTACTTTTGCACCGCCAAACTTATAAGGCAGGTACATAACAAATCACAAAAAAATATGATTACAGAAGTTATAAAAGCGAACGATATTCAAAAAGCAGATCCTGTTTTTGGTCAACTTTCGTTTGATGATCATGAGCAAATTGTTTTTTGCAACGACAAAGATACAGGATTAAAAGCAATTATTGGAATTCACAACACAGTATTAGGACCTGCTTTAGGAGGAACAAGAATGTGGAATTACAAAAGTGAATGGGATGCGTTGAACGATGTGTTGCGATTATCACGCGGAATGACATTTAAGTCTGCCATTACCGGCTTGAATCTTGGAGGAGGAAAAGCTGTAATCATTGGGGATGCCAAAACTCAAAAAACTCCGGAATTAATGAAAAAATTTGGTGAGTTTGTTCATTCATTGAGCGGGAAATATATTACAGCCGAAGATGTAGGAATGGAAACCAGTGATATGGATACTGTGCGTTCTGTAACTCCTTATGTTACAGGTATCTCAGAATCTCTTGGTGGAGCTGGAAACCCTTCACCAATAACTGCCTATGGGGTGTTTATGGGTATGAAAGCAGCTGCAAAATACGCTTATGGAAGTGATGTCCTGGAAGGTAAAACAATTTTTGTTGAAGGCATAGGTAATGTTGGAGAAGCGCTTGTGGAGCACCTAACCAATGAAGGAGCAGAGGTATTTATTGCTGATATTAGCCAGGAACGTTTGGAGTATGTAAGAGATAAATATGGAGCAGTAATTTATGGAGGAAACAATTTATACGCTGAAAGAATGGATATCTATGCCCCTTGTGCACTGGGCGCAACCATTAACGATCGTACTGTTAATCAAATCAACGCTAAAATTATTGCCGGTGCAGCAAACAACCAATTGGCTGACGAACAAAAGCACACAAAAATGCTCCAGGAAAGAGGAATTGTATATGCTCCCGACTTTTTAATCAACGCAGGAGGAATCATTAATGTATATGCTGAACTGGAAAATTATGGTAAACAGGAAATCATTAGAAAAACTGAAAATATTTATAACACAACACTGGAAATTTTAAAGAGTGCCGAAATAGATAAAATAACAACACATCAGGCAGCTTTAAAATTGGCTCAGGAACGCATTGAAACGCGAAAAAGAGAGAATAAAAAATAAATAAAATTCAACGATGTACTGGGCTAACCCTGAACATCGTTGCTTTTAAAGTTCTTTATATCAAACTATGCTTACACGTAGACACATTCGGGTTAAAGTACTTCAGTCACTTTATGCCTATAAAAACCAGGAGCAGGCCAATCTTCAAAAAGAAGAAAAGTTTCTGTTAAACAGTATGGAAAAAATGCTCGACTTATATTTGTTGATGCTTTCTTTGATGCTTTCCGTTCGTGACCAAGCTGAAAATTTTATGGAACTTTCAAAAAACAACGATGTTAGCCCTAGTAGAAATTTTATAGACAATACAGTTCTTAACTTACTTGAAAAGGATCCTTCTTTTAATAACCTCATTGAAAAGCACAAATTAAATAATTGGCAAACTGACAACGAATACCCTCAAATAATTTCTAAAGAGTTAAGACAAGACGAATATTATAAAGAGTATTTAGCACTAAAATCACCAACACTTAAGCAAGATAAAGACTTTATAATTTACTTTTTTAAAGAAGTTATTGCACCCAATGAAAAGCTTTATGAGTATTTAGAAGACAGTCAGTTAACCTGGGTTGATGACTTTCCTATTGTGAATACAGCAATACTTAAAGTGCTTAATTCCATAAAGACTGAAAATAATCCTGTTAAATGGACATCAGGCTTGTACAAAAATGATGACGACAAGCAGTTTTCAGGAACTTTGTTTAAAACAACCATACAGGAAGATGAAACTTTAATAAAAGAAATAGAAGGAAAAACGCCTAATTGGGATCAGGAACGTATTGCAGAACTTGATTTAATTATTATAAAAATGGCATTGGTGGAATTTTTACATTTCCCTTCCATACCTGTAAAGGTCACAATCAATGAATATCTCGAAATAGCAAAGGAATATTCAACTCCAAAAAGTAGTTTGTTTATCAATGGTTTGTTAGATAAAATATCGAAAGATTATACTATTTCCAATAAAATTAATAAAACAGGAAGAGGCTTACAGTAAACCATTTTTTTTTATTAATTTAGTGCCCGTCAAAAAATCAAAAAAATCAAAAAATTTTAACCCATGAAAAAATCAATTTTTATTGTTGCCCTGGCTGCAGTATTTACCTTTACTTCTTGTAAAGAGAATGCAGCTGACAAAGTAAATGAAGAGAATGTGGAACAAACATCTCAAGCTGCTGCAAATGCAGCATCAAAAAGTGAAGAAGCTCCGGGAAAATACCCTGTGATGACTTTTGATAAAACAGAACACGATTTTGGAAGAATCGCTCAAGGTACAAATGTAGAACACTTGTTCACTTTTACAAATACAGGAGAAGCTCCGTTAATTATTTCTGATGCTAAAGGAAGCTGTGGTTGTACTGTTCCAACCTTTACAAAAGAACCCGTAGCACCCGGCGATACCGGAGAAATGTTAGTGAAGTTTAATGGTTCAGGTCAAAATCAGAGAACCATTTCAGTAAATGTATCTACAAATACTCAAAAAGGAACTGAAAGAGTTAGTATTAAAGCATTTGTTGAGCCAAAAGATGGTGCAAAAGCAAGCGGACTTTCAACCAACACTTCTAAATAAATAATATGGATGGATTTTTAGGAGGTCAGTTACCTTTCTTTATTCTAATGTTCGTTGTGGTCTATTTTTTTATGATTAGACCTTCTATACAAAAACAGAAAAAAGAAAAGCGTTTTGCAGAAGCATTATCCAAAGGAGATAAAGTTATTACAAAGAGTGGTCTTCACGCCAAAATTTTGGATATCAATGAAGACGGCACAGTAATTCTTGAGTCGGGTGCAGGAAAAATGAAATTTGAAAAATCTGCATTATCAATGGAAATGAGTGCAAAACTTAATAGTCCGGCTGAAAAAAAATAATTTCCAACATAATTTAATTAAAAACCACTTTCATCGAAAGTGGTTTTTTTTATTTAGAATAATTCATTAATAATTTAAGAGTAATACAACAATTTTATGTTCAATAAAAAAATAAGAAGTTGTTAAAAACAGAAAGTAGGCTTATAATTTTTCAGCTTGTAGTTTGGCAATATTGACAATCACTTCTACTGCTTTTTGCATACTCTCAACGGGTACATATTCATAGCGTCCATGGAAGTTGTGACCTCCTGCAAAAATATTGGGGCAAGGAAGACCCATAAAACTGAGTTGCGAGCCGTCTGTTCCCCCTCTTATGGGTTTTATGATTGGGGTAATTCCGGCTTGTTTGATGGCCTCTTCTGCAATATCAACAATGTGCATAACGGGTTCTATTTTTTCCCGCATATTGGAATACTGATTGGTAATTTTTACCTCAATGAGTTCCTTTTCTAATTGCTCGTTCAATTCTTTAGCCAACTTTTGAAATATTTCCTTTCGGGCTTCAAATTTTTCTTTGTCATGATCTCTTATGATATATTCCAATACCGTTTTATCGACTTCACCATTGATGTCGGTAAGGTGGAAAAAGCCTTCTCTGCCTTCTGTATGTTCAGGAGTTTCCAGTCGGGGGAGGGAATTGATGAAATCGGTCGCGATATAAAGACTGTTGATCATTTTTCCTTTGGCATAACCGGGATGTACTATTTTTCCTTGGATTGTTACAACTGCTTTGGCAGCATTGAAATTCTCATACTCGAGTTCTCCAATCTGGCTTCCGTCCATCGTATATGCCCAATCGGCTCCAAATTTTGCAACATCAAATTTATGGGCACCACGACCTATTTCTTCATCAGGAGTAAAACAGGTGCGAATTTTACCATGCTTAATCTCAGGATGCTGTAATAGATATTCCATTGCGGAAACGATTTCGCAAATACCGGCTTTATCATCTGCGCCCAGTAAAGTGGTTCCATCTGTTGTAATAAGGGTTTGCCCTTTGTACTGCAACAAATCCTCAAAATAAGAAGGGGAGAGTATGGTATTTTCTTTTTCGTTTAAAACGATGTCTTCTCCGTTATAATTCTCAATGATTTGAGGTTTTACATTGGCTCCGGTAAAATCAGGTGAGGTGTCAAAATGGGAAACAAATCCAATGACAGGTACATCTTTTTCAATATTGGAGGGAAGTGTTGCCATCACATAGGCATTTTCATCGATGCTTACATCACTCATCCCAATCGATTTGAGTTCCTCAACCAGTTTGTTGGCAAGGTTCCATTGTTTTTCTGTACTGGGGGTGGTGTCACTTTCAGGATCACTTTCAGTGTCAATGGTGACATAGGATATAAAACGGTTAATGAGGGCTTGTTTATGTATCATTTTAAACTAAAAAATAGAAAATTCAGAGTGTGAAAAAGTTTAGACGTAGTAAACTTTTCATTTATTTTTTTCACTACAAAGTTAAGTTTTTTAGCTGATTTTTAAGTATTGAAATTATATATTAAATACCATTTATTCAACCCTTTCAAACGATTCTTTTTGATGATACATTGAAATTACTTTATTTTCTTTGATATTGAAGCCAATGATAGTACCTGATCCGGGTATAAGTTCGACACGCATTGTATCTGGGTTAGGGAAGGGGGTTGCTGTTGTGGTTAATTTTCCTGAGGCAATAAACAGGGTCTCATTTTCATAGCTTATTTTAATTGTTCCCAGATTTTTATTATAAAATATACCGGTATATGCTTCTTTTGGTAAGCTTAAATTCCAGGTTCTTTCACTTAATTTATCTTGATGCTTCAAATGATATTTCCTTTGTTTTGATAAAGCTTTTGGGACTTTTTTTGTCAATATTTTTTCAGCTTCTTTTACCTCTCTGTGATTGTTTAGGTAAAGATTGTAAGCATATTTGACAATCAAATTTGCGGCAGTCATTCCCATATCTGTATTGGTGAAAACGGCTATTCCGATATTTTTTTTAGGAATAAAAGAGAGGTGAGCAAAATAGCCTGTATATCCGCCA
>NZ_CAXBAN010000108.1:0-7727 GCF_963973675.1 uncultured Planktosalinus sp.
CCTGTTTTGGGAATCAAAACCAAATGGGTTACAGAAATTACGCACGTTAAAGACAAAGAATACTTTGTAGACGAGCAGCGTTTTGGTCCTTATGCCCTTTGGCACCACAAACATTTTATTAAAGAAATTCCAGGTGGAGTGGAAATGGAAGACATAGTAGATTATAAATTACCCATGGGAATTTTAGGTCAAATGGCACATCCTATTTTGGTTAAACCCAAACTAAACGAAATTTTTGAATACAGAAGTAAAAAACTCATCGAACTATTCGGTGAATATAAACCCTTATAAAATGAGTAAAAACATACTTTTAATAGGTGGCTCCTATGGAATAGGAAAAGCCCTTGCGGAAACACTGTCAAAAAACAATCAGGTTATTGTTGCTTCCAGAACCTTTGACGGTTTTGATTCTGAAAATATCAAACACCTAACTTTTGATGCAACAAAAGATGACATATCTCAACTGGATATTCCTGAGAAGTTGCACGGGTTTGTATTTTGCCCAGGTAGCATTAATCTGCGTCCTTTTAAAAATATACGAAACGAAACCTTTGAAGAAGATTTTCAGCTTAATTTTATGGCCATGGTAAAATCACTGAAAGGAGTTCTGCCCAATTTATTAAAGTCTGAAGATGCAAGCATAGTACTTTTCAGCACGGTGGCAGTCAAAATGGGTATGCCTTTCCACACCAGTGTGAGTGCTTCTAAAGGAGCCATTGAAGGGTTTGCAAAAGCTTTTGCAGCAGAATATGCTCCAAAAATAAGATGTAATGTAATCGCACCCTCATTAACAGACACCCCTTTGGCAGAGCGGCTTTTGGGAGATGAACGCAAAAAGGAAAACGCTTCAGAAAGACACCCTTTAAAGCGTGTGGGTGAAGCAAAAGATATTGCTGCTATGGCGAGTTTTCTTTTAGTGGAAGAAAGTAACTGGATCACAGGACAGGTTTTTGGTGTTGATGGAGGGATGTCCACCATAAAAGTATAAAATGAGTGACAAGAAAGTAAACATATTTTGGTTTCGAAGAGATTTGCGTTTGGATGACAATGTGGGATTTTACAAAGCTCTTAACGGAAAATTACCTGTGTTGCCTGTTTTTATTTTTGATAGTGAAATTTTAGAACAACTCCCCAAAGACGATGCCCGTGTTACATTTATTCACGATTCCCTTCAAATAATGCGCAAAAAACTTCAAGAAAGTTGCGCAAGTAGTATTGCAATTTATCACGGCAAACCCCTTGAAGTTTTCAAACAAATAACCAAAGATTTTGATGTCCAAAATACAATCACTAACCATGATTATGAACCTTATGCATTAAAACGCGATCAGGAAATTGAAAGTTTTCTTTCTGAGAAAAACATCGGATTTTATGCCTATAAAGATCAGGTCATTTTTGAAAAAGACGAAGTGGTAAAAGAGGATGGAAAACCCTATCTGGTCTATACGCCATATATGAAAAAATGGAAAGCGCGTTTTAAAGAGCATTCTTTTAAAGTATATGAAACTGAAACTTTTTTAAAAAACTGCATCGAGCACTCAAGGCTGCCAAACCTTTCCTTAAGTGACATCAAATTTGAACGGTCAAAAATTAAAGTGCTTGACTATGATTTGAGTAAATCTACAATTAAGGAGTATGAAAAAACCCGAAATTTCCCTGCAAAAGATGAAACCTCTAGGTTAAGTCCGCATCTTCGTTTTGGCACAGTAGGCATCAGGCAGGTGGTTCAAAAGGCGATTTCCGAAAAGAACGAAACTTTTTGGAACGAACTCATTTGGAGGGAGTTTTTTATGCAAATACTTTGGCATTTTCCGGAAACGCAAAGCCGGGCTTTCAAAAAAAAATATGATAGAATAGAATGGTGCAATGACGAAGCAGATTTTGAAAAATGGAAAACAGGAACCACAGGTTACCCACTAGTCGATGCCGGAATGCGTCAATTGAATGAAACCGGCTGGATGCACAATCGGGTGCGAATGCTTGTAGGAAGTTTTTTGTGCAAACATTTGTTGATCGACTGGCGTTGGGGAGAGACCTACTTTGCCGAAAAGCTACTGGATTATGAAATGTCCTCCAATGTGGGCAACTGGCAATGGGTGGCCGGTTGTGGTGTGGATGCGGCACCTTATTTTAGAATTTTCAATCCCACCACACAAATTGAAAAGTTTGACAAAGAAAAGACCTATATCAAAAAATGGGTTCCGGAATTTGAATCAGCTTCTTACCCTCAAGAAATGGTAAACCACAAAGAAGCACGGGAACGCGCTTTAAGCACCTATAAAGATGCTTTAAGTTAAAATATAAGTTAACCCATTTCACTTACTTTGTGCTTTTAATCGAAAATATTAATCATTATGTCGATGTTATTAATATTTTAACGTTAATTTGTTAATGCCTATATGTTTTTAACTGAGTCCATAACCCCAAACTATGAACCGCTATGGAAACCTATGATAATGAATTCACCAATGGTGAAATTACAGTGACTTACGACCCAAAACTATGTATCCACGCAGAGAAATGTGCTCAAGGATTGTCTGATGTTTTTCGCACAGACATTATTCCTTGGATAGATTTGGACGGTGCCGAAACAAAAAAAATTGTCGCACAGGTAAAAAAATGTCCTTCGGGCGCGCTTAAGTGTTCTTATTTGAAGCAAAAAATGGCTGTTTGATTAAAAAAAGAGTAGCCAACACACAATTATTCCCTTACAATTTTGTTGTATAGGGAATACTATTTTCAATTTATTTTAAAATGCTTCAAAAAGACATATACTCCATTTTTATTTTACTACTCGTTTCAACTTTTGGTATTTCTCAGACTGAAAACACACTTGAAAATCAGTTTGATGAAGTATATAACCGCTCCAATAACTATCAGGAATTCAAAGTTGTAAAAAAGACCGATTTAAATAGCCTTAAGAAAAACACACTTGACAGTATTGAGGTTTACAAAAATGCCCTTGTCCAAATGCAGGGTGAATTGGAGTCCCAACAAATTGAATTAAGCCTCATACAAACAAACTTAACTGAAACTAATGAAAAACTATTAGTAGCTGAGCAAAGAGAAAATGAAATTTCTTTTTTAGGAATGCAAACCTCAAAAACAGCTTATAATAGTATTGTTTGGACTGTTATAATTCTACTGTCATTAATCCTTTTCTTCTTTATCTATAAGTTTAAAAACAGTAATCAAGTTACTCGAGATACAAAAACAAAACTCGATGAACTCGAAAAGGAATTTGAACTACACCGCCAACGCGCTCTTGAACGGGAGCAACAACTCAACCGGAAATTACTGGATGAGGTAAATAAGCACAAATAAGTCTTTTTAAGTTAGGGGGATTTTTGAAATAGGACTTTGCATAATTGTATTGGAATACTGCGTCTCTTTATACTTAAACTAAAAAGAAAACAAATAAAAAATAGGTAATTTATTTTTTCTTACATTTATACAGCCTCAAGTAATTTTTAATCGGTTGAATAAATCTTATGAAAAAAATTACTTTATTATTAGCTTTTCTTTTTTACGGTGTTTGTGTTTTATCTCAAAATACAGACAATATCAAAATGGATTCGCTTTTTATGTGGCTAGAAACCCATTCTAAAAATCCGGCAGACTCTACACAGCTCGGTATTAATTCTCATAATGCTATTATACTATCCAAAAAACTGAAGAACCAAAATGCCCTTGCCAAATCCTATTTACATTTGGCACATTACCACAAAGAATATGCAAAACTGGATTCAGCATTGGTCAATACTCTTAAGGCAAAAGATATATATGAAGTATTGGGAAATGATATAGAACTTGCCAACTCACATCTAGCGCTTAAAGAAATTTATTCCATTCAAACCGAGTATGGCAAGGCAACAGAAGAAACATATAAAGCTTTAGAAATTTTTGAAAAAATTGACCATCAAAAAGGAATCGCAATCTGCTTTTCTCATCTGTGTGATTTGTTATACTATGAAAATAGATATACCACTGGGATTGAGTTTTGTAATAAAGCCATTGAAATCCAAAAAAAACTTGGTGAAACAAGAGACCTTGCCCTCTCCTATCGTTACAAAGCAAATAGCCAATTGTTCTCGGGTGATGATTTGAAACATGCATTGAATAGCATCAACAATTCTATTGAACTTTACAATAATCTGGGAGAGACCGGCATCCCATTGATGGCATCCATCAACTGGCGCGGAAATATCTATAAGTATTTGGGTGATTTTGAAGCTGCTATTGCCAACTATCAATACAATTTTGATCAATCTAATGAAATGGGACTTCAGCGTTACCTCATTCCCTCAGTGGCAAATATAGGTCACGTTTATTTAATGCAGGGTAAGTATGAAGAAGCCCTCCCTTACAATCTGGAAGCTATTGACATAATAATCAAAACAGGCCGTATTAGAAGCCTTTGGGAAAATTATATGCACGTTTCCTCTATTTATGAAAATATGGGCGATTATAAAAATGCATTGGAATACAACAAGCTATATGCAACGGCCTATACAGAGCTTAAAGACAGGGCCATTCAAAGTCTGGAAGGTGAATTACAGGCAAAGTATGAAACCGGACAAAAAAACGCCACCATCTATTTTCAAAATGAAAAAATTTCACAACAACGCAAAACTCAAACCCTCTATGTAATTCTTATGGGGTTACTGGCAATTATTCTTTTTGGTGTGTTTTATAACTATAAAAAACGTCAAAGGAGAAATAAAGAATTAGTTGCTTTAAATAACCAATTAGACCTTAAAAACAAACAAAACGAACTCCTTCTCAAAGAAATTCACCACCGTGTTAAAAACAATTTAGAATTGGTGAAAAGTCTTATATCACTGCAATCTGCTCAAATGGAAGACTCTCCCACAAAAGAAGCAATGATGGCCAGTCAAAACCGCGTGCAATCTATGGGGATCATTCACCAAAAGTTATATCAGGGCGAAAACCTGGGCAGTATTGAAATGAAAGACTATTTCCTCAATTTGGGCGAAGGAATTCTAGACACCTTCAATGCCGAAGAAAAAGTAAAAATTGAATGCGCCATGGACAATCTTGAACTCGATGTGGACACCGCAGTACCCATTGGACTGATTGTGAATGAACTACTTACAAACGCTTTAAAATATGCCTTCCCGGAAGATAAAAACGGAACTATTCAAATAAGTTTATTAAAATCCTCTCCAGATACCCTTACTCTAAAAGTAGCCGATAACGGTGTGGGTAAAGAAAATGGATTAGCACCCAAAGGAACCGGTTTTGGCTCCCAACTCATACAATTATTAACTCAACAACTCAATGGAACCATGCTTGAAAAAGTAGAAAAAGGGACAACCGTTGAATTTCAGTTTAAAATTAAA
The DNA here is from genome assembly GCF_963973675.1 of uncultured Planktosalinus sp. Lineage (NCBI taxonomy): Bacteria > Pseudomonadati > Bacteroidota > Flavobacteriia > Flavobacteriales > Flavobacteriaceae > Planktosalinus > uncultured Planktosalinus sp. Next base: position 5,364 of record NZ_CAXBAN010000108.1, read on the forward strand.
GCTGCAGCCTGATGGATATACCCGTAAAAATATTGATAGTGGAAGATGAAATGATTATTGCTGCCAATATTTCATTGCAACTATCAGCTTTGGGTTATGAAGTCACAGGTATCATCCCTCGGGGAGAAGAGGCTTTAGAGCACTTGAAACAAAACAAACCCGATATCATCTTGATGGACATACAGTTAAAAGGAGAACTTGATGGTATTGAAACCATCCGGTTGATGCAACAAGAGCAAGATATTCCAGTTATTTATTTAACAGCCAATGCAGATGACGCCCATTTTGCTAATGCGAAAGGCACCCATCCCTTTGCATTCATCTCAAAACCATTTAAAAAACTGGATTTGCAACGTGCCATTGAACTTACTATCACACACATCCAATCTGAAAAAATTGATAGCTCACTCTCTGAGATTCAATCGGGTTCGCCCTTTGTATTAAGTGATAGTATTTTTGTACGTCATCATGAAAAAATGGTGAAAGTAATCATAAAAGACATACTCTATATTGAAGCAGAACGCAATTACTGCCGAATTCATTCCAAGGAGAAACAGTATTTGCTGGTTACTACCCTCAAAGATATGGATGAAAAGTTGCCCGAAAAACACTTCATAAGGGTGCACCGCTCCTTTATTGTAAATGTTTCTCAAATTCAGGAAATTGCAACAAGTCACATAGTTATTGGCAAAAAAGCTATTCCCGTTAGTAAAGCATTAAAAGAAGAGCTACTCAACAGATTACAAACTATTTAAGAATAATCCATCCGGATAAATAAACCCCTTCCTTCGGACAAAGAAACTTGCCTTTCGTCCTAACTCGTTTATTATATTTATTGAATATCAGTTAATTAGAGGTATTATTAACTAATTATTAACAAACCAAATAACTTTTATTATGAAAACAATGAAATTAATGATTACCACAGTTTTTGTTGCCTTTATTAGCATAAGTATGCTCACGGCACAAAACAATGAAAGCATCCTTTTATCCGTAAGTGAAATTACAGTCAAACAAGGTCACAACGCCCAGTTTATGGAGGGTGTAAAAAAGTGGAAAGAATGCTACCTGGAAAACGATGGAAAAGAAAGTTGGAATATCTGGCGCAGAGTGCAAGGGGAAGGCACTGTGTATATAATGGCTAGTGTGATGGCAAACTGGGCAGAGATGGATATAGTAGACCCAGTAAATAAAGACTGTTATACAACAGTTTTAAACTTCATAATGCCACACGTTGAAAAGGTAAACTATAATATCGCCCGTTCCATGCCAGAATTCAGCAGAGACATGCCAGAAGACACAAAACTGGTTTGGGTCACATTTTTCAAAGTCAATGACGGTACTGCTTTTAGAGAAATTATAAGTGCTGTTTCCAGTTCCATTAAAGCCAAAGAAGGTATTACAAGAGGAATATGGTATGACTATATGGGTGGTGCACTTGATGCAGCCGACTACATGGTCTCTACTCCTTACAGTGGGTTTGCTCAAATGGACATAAAAAGAGACAGTCCATGGAAAATCTATGAAAATGCCGTAGGCAAGAAAAAAGCTGATGAAATGGGGAAAAAATGGGATGCTGCAGTTGATGCTGCTTGGTCACATATCTACACATTGAATACTGAATTAAGTAACCAATAAAAACCTTTTATTATGAAAACAATAAACAAATTAATTACAGTAATGCTGATTGTACTAATCAGCACCGCATTTTTAAATGCACAAAACCAGTTCTACAGAGTTCACGTAGATCATGTCTATCACTCAAATTCTGATGATTATAAAGAAATCTCCAAAAGACTGGCTAGCCATGCCAAAGAAAATCAGGAAGAAGAGGGTTGGAACATATTATGGACAAATGACAACAGAGTGATAACTCTTAGCCCCGTAGATGGTTGGGAGGATTTAGGCAAAGAATTTATGCCAAAAACACGAGCAAAACTGGGTGATGAAAAATTTGCCGAAATCTTTGCAGAATTTGACAAGCATTATGACCAACATAATGATTACATCATCATTTTAAGTGGAAATCTTTCCTATATGCCCGATGGGATGACCACTACTCCTGTGGGTAAAAACTACAGAAAAAACATGGTGCTTTTTCACAAGGCAAGAGACCGTCAAAAAATTGCAGAAATAGCAACAAAATTTAAGGAACTCTACAGTAAAAAAGGGTCAAAATCACACTACAGAGTGTATTTCAGTGGTTTTGGAAACCCGGAAGCTTATCTCATGGTAGCAAACGCTGCAGCAAGCGCTTTGGAACTTGAAAAACAATCTGATGAAAACAGAAAATTGCTCGGTGAAGATTCCAAAAAGTTATGGGATGAACTCATGCAATATGTTACTAAAATTGAATATACCGAA
>NZ_CAXBAN010000109.1:0-7653 GCF_963973675.1 uncultured Planktosalinus sp.
TAAAATATGTAATTGAAAATGATTCATCATTGAATAAATTTCCGCTTACACTTCCCAGTATCATTTTATTGATTTGTTCAAACGTTTTATTGTTACCCACATCAACGCTGCTTTTGTTTCCTTCGTTGTTTATATAAACTTTGTTGTCTTTAAAAATGATGCTATATGTATATGGTTTAGTATATTTCCAAAGCAATTTATCGGGAGTTTCAAAAACCATTTGACCAGAGGTCTCAATGGGTTCTGAAAGAAAGGACATATGCTTGAATTGGGTAAAATCAGTTGTAAGGTTATGGATAGCTTTGGCAGTATTATCAGCTTTCGCCCTAAAGGTCTCGGCTTCAGGGTTACTCATCTTTTCGCCTTGAGCGAAAACATTAACTGACAACAAAAGAATCAAAACAATATTAATCTTCATAAGGTTCTAAGTTTATAAGTTGGTTAACAGTTACAGCTTCAAATTTTTCATTTTTTATATAAATCAATAACTGTTCCAATACATTCGCCGTTTTTTTGGAAGTGTCATGCAACAAGACAATACTGCCTGGTTTTAATCGCGCTTTAATTCTCTTTAATATAGCTTTTTCAGATTCAATAGCGGTGTCTAAGGACCTCACATTCCAGCCAATAGCATGGTGTTTTGTTTTTTGAAGTGCCTTTTTGATATGGAGGTTTGTCACCCCAAAGGGAGGTCTGAAAAAAGTCGGTTTTTTACCTGCTTGTTTTTTTATCAACGCATCTGTTTTATCGAGTTCATTTTTCACCCTCTTTGATGAAAAAAAACCGAAGTTATTGGAATGCGAATAACTATGATTCGCAACCGTATGCCCATTATCAATAATTTTCTGAAAAATATGCGGATATTTTTCTATCTGCCTTCCAATACAAAAAAAGGTTGCTTTAGCACCATGTTTCTCGAGTAATTCAAGAACGGACAAAGTAATGGGATGTGGACCATCGTCAAATGTTAGTGCTATTTTATTTAAGTTTTGAGGTCCTTTGGAAAAGGATTTGATAAAAAATCCGGATTGTATTGTTGAAGAACCCCAAACCAAGAAACTAAGCCAAAACAAAATGATTAAAACACACCAGGAGTAACTTATATCAAATAGTGTTGCAGCAACCAGAACAAATAACAAAGCGGTTGCACTTGCAATAGATATGTTTTTAAAGGTCAGCATGGTTTAATAAAGTTAAACTATGGTCTTTTCCGCGGTATTGATTATACAATAAAACCCTGTTTATGGGGTGTTTTGTCAATTGGTTTTTTTGAAATATTTGTGGGATTTCTTGTTTTTTAAGAATTTGCAGGGCTGTCCATAACCCAAATGTAGTTGCTGTGTTGTATTCACCACATAAATGCTTGTAATAAAGTTGTGATGTGTTTGGAAAGAGCGTTTCTGCCTCGTCATAATAGCCGTCAAAGGCTACATCACCATTGTTGCCCAACACAATCAAATCTATATCGTGAGCTTTAAGATTATTGTTTCTTAAAAATTGATCAATAAATAAAGCAACTTCACTTTTTTTAAGTGCATTGTGAGTTTCAACAGCTTCAAGAATAGCATACGAAGTTGATTTTTTTTGATTTTCAAGAACAAAAAAGCCTGCTCCTTCGCTAAAAACTGCACCCGGTGTCTTAGGGTCTAAAACATCAAAAGGTCCTTGATGTTTCTTTTTAATCAAACCAATCAATTCATAAAGAGATAAGGTGTGACTTGATGTTTCATCAACACCTCCTGCAAGAATAGTAGCGGTTTCGCCAGTTTCTATTTGAAGTAATGCATCGAGCAAAGCCGACTCAAATGAAATCGGACCATTTACATAAGTGAAATTATAACCTTTGCATTGCAAATTAAGTGCTATTTGGGCTCCCACAGTATTGTGGGTAGATTGAATAAAAGATGTTGGTGTTAAATACTGCTCTTGGTTAGCGATTATTGCTTTCAAAAACTTTTCTGAATCTTGCAAACAACCCATTCCTGTTCCTGTTATGATTGCATCAGGATTGACAACACCGGCTTCTTTGAGTGCATATTGAGAAGCTGCAATGCCCATTTTCACCCCTTTAGCCATTCTCCTGATTGCCCCGGGTGAAATAAATGCTTTGTAGTCGGGGTTTTTTGCAGAAAAAATAACATCTGTAGTGTTGAGTTCAACCTCATCCAAAAAGCCTCCATCAAAAGTATTTTGAGCAGATATACAACCTATGCCATTGATATAACACTTTTTCATAAACTTTTAGAAAATATCAAGGTTGAACAATTGCCTCCAAAACCGAATGAATTTGACAGTACGTGATGAACCGGCTTTTCCAGTAAGCTTGTTTGGGGTATTAAATCAAACTCCTTCATAGGGGTTTTGAAGTTTTTATTTGGAAACACCATATCGTGTTTAAGTGCCAGAATGCTATAAACTGCCTCTACAGATGCGGCCGCAGCTAAAGTGTGACCGGTAAAAGGCTTGGTAGAACTAAATACAGGTACGTTTTTTCCAAATACATTTTGAATAGCACGACCTTCAGACAAATCATTGTTTGGAGTAGCGGTGCCGTGTGCATTGATATAATCAATATCAGTTAGTTCCAATCCTGAAACTTCAAAAGCCTTTTTCATTGCCAAGGTAGCACCTTCTCCATTTTCTGATGATGCTGTTTGATGAAAAGCATCGTTTGCATTTCCGTATCCGGAAAGGTATGCCAGCACTTTTTTATTGTTATTTTTAACTTGACTTTCAGATTCCAAAACTATATATGCAGCTGCTTCACCCAGATTAAGGCCTTTTCGGTTGTCATCAAATGGTGTGTTCACATCATCTGTCAGAATCATTAATGAATTGAAGCCGTTGATAGTAAATATAGAAAGTGCATCAGCTCCGCCAACTATAACGCGTTCCAGCTTGCCCGCTTTAATGAGCCTCGCTCCCATCATTATGGCATTTGCTGCAGAAGAACAGGCTGTACTAATGGTTGTCACAAACCCTTTAATACCCAAATATTCTGCAATTTGATGTGATGTTTCTCCAGCATCATGACTAAGAATAAATCTTCTTATTGCTTCATTCTCGAAATACTCATAAAAGTATTCTTCTGTTTTATCCATTCCGCCCACACTGGTTGAGGAAATTAACCCTGTGGGAACTTCATTTATGATTTTTATGCCGGCGCTTTCCACAGCCTGTGCTGCAGCATAAGCTCCTAAAAGTGATGTTCTTGGAAAACGGTGGTTCGTTGGCAATCCAAGCTTGCTTTCAAGTTCTTGGTTGCTAAGCTTGATTTCTCCAAACTTTAGAGTGTCTTTATGAATGGTTTTAAGATAATCGGTTTTTGATATTCCGGTTGCACCATGAATCAACGCATGAAAATTTTCTTCAACATTGTTTCCAATGGAAGAAATAATTCCCATTCCCGTTATGGCCACCTTGTTTGGCATAAGTTATTTACTTCTGTGTTCTGAGATGTATGTGGCCATGGTGTTGATGGATTGAAAGATTGTTTTGCCATCTTTAGGGTCTGTTAATTTGATACCATAGTCCTTATCCATTAAAACAATCAGCTCCAGCGCATCGATTGAATCTAATCCAAGACCATCGCCAAAAAGCGGGTCGTCATCACTGATGTCATCAATCGCAATGTCTTCAAGGTTTAATGCTTCAATAATTTTTGTTTTGAGTTCGTGCTTTAAATTTTCCATAGTTGCTTATTCTAAATATAATTTTTTTATTGTCTCTGATTGATGTTTTATTTCGCCCTCTTGATCAACTAGATAAATAAAGGCTTCATAGTTTTCTTCAGTATATTCAACCCAACCACAAAGTACTTTATTTGCTTTTCCTGAATTCAATATTTGTTCAGAATAGCCAGTTAAGAACTCAGGTTGAAAGTTTTCGAATACAAAGAAAGCATTTACTGTTTGTAATTTATACTTTATACTGATTTCTCCCAAACAAATATTTGCCAAAGTATACACAAATACCGCCGGGCTGGGGAAAAAACTGGTTTCATCTGCAATGGAGTCTTGATGCTTTAAATCTGTATTAAGGCTTCCGCTTCTATTTGAAAGTATTAAGGCTATGTTTTCTTGCTCAGGTTTGTAGTTTTTAGTTTTAAAAAGAACTTCAGTAGCTAAAAGAGCCAACTTACTTAAGTTATCCATTTTATAAAACTTAGGATAGTTTAAGTCAATTTGTTTATACAATTTTTTACTGAACTCTTTAAACGATGTTACTTGGATATCACTAAAAAGTGTCTCTCCGTTGAGGGAAAGACTGTTTTTCCTTATCGAAACATAATCTGATATAAAAAATGGTTTCTTCAATTGACTATGCTATTTTTTCAAATAATACGGCTATATTACATCCTCCAAATCCGGAAGCCGTTTTTAAAAAGTATTTGATGTCTCTTTGTTGATTGTTTTCTATGATGTTTAAAGGTTGAGAAATTCCCGATGTTTCATAACCCACAGAAGGGATCAACACATTTCTGCAAGCACTTTCTATGGAAATAATGGTTTCTAACATACCTGAGGCTCCCAACGTATGTCCATAATAGCCTTTTAGACTGTTGAGCGGGACATCTGCAAGTGAAGCCCGGTTAAAGGCTATTGCTTCCATCTCATCATTATAAATTGTAGCAGTTCCATGGGCTGAAATAAAATCTATTGTATTAGCGTCAATTTCCGCCTCTGCAAATGCAGAAACTATACTTTTGTAAAGTCCTTCACCGGTGCGGGAAGGACCCGAAATATGATTGGCATCGTTGATAGCTCCTTCACCTAAAATTTTAACCGATAAGTGTGGACTTTTACTTTTCTCAGTAGAAATATAAACAGCTGCTGAAGCCTCTCCAAGTGTAATTCCATCCCGACTTTTATCATAAGGTCTGCACGGTGCATCACTGATGGCCTGAAAGGAATGAAAACCTGACAAAACAAACTCTGAAATTAAATCGCCGGCAACAACCAGAGCATCCTCATAAACTCCCGCTTGTATCATTCTTTTTGCAACGGCTACTGACAGCAGTCCGGAGACACAGGCGTTGGAAATTACAATCGCTTGCTGTGTTAAACCAAAAAATTCATTTACTGTCTGAGCTGCTTCATTTAATAGAATCCTTCTGGGGTTGGTATGTTGTAATTCATCAATATTACCCTTGGTTGTAGAAACAATAAGCGGTGTATCTTTAGAGATGGAGTGGTTTAAAAACAGTGGTCTCAATGCCAGAATAAGCATCTTTTCAAGCTTTGTATATTTTGATGAGTCTCCTATTTCAGCAAATGTTTGGTCTAAAAGTGCTTCTTTAAGTTTAGAAACAAAAACAGGTTGGTGATAATCTTCAGTTTTTGTGATTCCAGACTTTCCTTCCAGCAACGCACCAAAGTTTGATTCTACATCAAACCCCAGGGGTGTGATACAATTGGTGTCAATAATATAAACATCCCTCATCGCCATTTTTACAAACCGTTTTCATTTTTCCAAGATTGGAAAAAAGGTGGATTATTAAGTGCTAAACTGTCATTATTATCTAAAAACACTTGAATAGTTTCACCGGTACAAACAACTTGTTTTTGCTCATTAAATATGATGTACTGAAAAATCATTTTTGCAGCCGGTGTATTTATAAATGTGGTTTCTATCGTAGCAATTTCACCATATCGCAAAGGCAGTTTATGTTCACATACAGACTTTACAATGGGTGTGGTGTAACCGTTTTCTTTTACGTCTAAATAAGAAATTCCATGGTGTCTTCCAAAGGCTTCCCGACCGTCTTCAAAATAGGTGATGTAGTTTCCATGCCAAACAATCCCCAAGGGGTCTGTTTCATTAAAACGAACTCTAATATCTTTTGAAACTTTTAGTGTTTTTGAAGGGCTAAACTGCTCTTTCTTTCTTGTCATATCCAATGGCTAATAAAACAGTGATTATAAAGAACAAAAGTAGGAAAATAATTTCGGGAAGGATGGCTGCAATTTTACCGTTGCGCAACAAAACATCATAAAATGCTTCAAGCCCCCAATTCATTGGAGAAGCTACAGCTATCAACTGCATAATTTTTGGCATTGCAAAAACCGGAATCCAAACACCTCCCACTGCAGCCAGTATAACCACAAAAGTAGCTCCAAAGGGAGCCGATTGCTCAGGGGTTTTGGCGATGGTTCCAAGCAATACACCAAAACCAATTGCTGCCAATCCAGAAAAGAGTGCCACTATGGTCATCAAAAACAAATGACCTCCAACATCCAAAGAAGGAAGCTCAAAATAAGGGAACAAATAAACCCCAACACCCACCATAAGGTAAAATTGAATAAGGCAAATTAAGAGATAAGTAATCGTTTTTCCGGCAAGAACGATGGCATAGGAAACCGGGTTTGATATGAGTCTTACCAAGGTGCCTTGTTGTTTTTCTTTTACAATGTTTATGGAAAGTGGCACCATTATGAAGAAAATAGCAAAGAGTGTCCAAGCGGGCACATTGTGTTGAACTGAATTTGGCAAAACTTCTTCATCATCTCCCGAGGGTGTCATTTCGCTAAAAGTAATAAAGCTTTCTTCTTCAAACAGAGCGCCCACGTCTTCACCAATTTGTTCCTGGAAAGCAGCATAAATTGATTTGTTTTCAATCTGTGCAATCATTCTGTCAATACCATTTTTAACGCTATTTTTAAATGCCATTTGTGTAGCTGGATCAAAATATAGCTTGATTTCTTTTGGACTAATTTCTTCGATATCAGTCTCTGATTCTTCAAAGCCAAGATCACTTAATATGGCTTGCACATTCTGATTTACTTTTTGTTGTAAATCCCTGCTTAAATGTTTCGGTATTACAATAGCCAACTGGTATTTTCCTTTGAATACTGCTTCACCAGCAAAAGATTCACTGATGGGATTTCCATCAATTTCAGACAGCATTTCAAACGCACCATTTTTCTCCAATTGTTCTTTTACTGTTTTTGATATTGTTCCTTGATCATTGTCCACAAGAAGTATAGGAATGGAAGTGTCTGAAACAGAGCGAAACGTGCTGTCCTGAATAAGTGTAATTGTTATAATCAACACCAAAGGCATCACAAATAGAATGATAAGACCCCCGGGGTCTCGCATTTGCAAAAGAATTTCCTTAATAACCGATCTTTTAAGCCTATGAAACATCACGTAATTCTTTTCCGGTTATGGCAATAAAAACATCTTCAAGGTTTTTGGCATCAGGTGTCTCTTTAATTAATTTTCCGGGACTTGCGTGAGCATAAATTTTACCCTGATCAATAATGGCGATTTTTGTACACAAGTCTTGGGCTTCAATTAAGTGATGCGAAGTGTAAATAATCGTCATTCCGTTTAAATTGAGTTCTTTCAAATAAGCGATGATCACATTTTTTGATTGTACATCTACCCCCACAGTGGGTTCATCGAGAAAAAGAACTTCGGGTTTGTGAAGGATTCCGGCAATTAAATTAATGCGCCTTTTCATACCTCCTGAAAAGGTGTCAATACGTTTATTGGCAAATTTCTCTAGTCCGAGTTTATCAAGCGACTCTTTTACTTTTAAATGAAGTTGTGAAGGCTTTAGACCACTCATGCTTCCAAAATACATCAGGTTCTCATAAGCAGTTAGTGTTGGGTATAATGCAATGTCCTGAGGGACAATTCCAATAATCT
>NZ_CAXBAN010000110.1:0-7597 GCF_963973675.1 uncultured Planktosalinus sp.
ACGAAGTTTTCAAGAGGGCGGAAAAAAACAAAGTTGAGAAACAACTTGAGGGTTTTTATTTGCAGCTGTGGGAGCAATGGTATCATCGCAGATAATCCTGAAAGCTTCAAAACGAAGTTTTCTTGATGAGTGAAATGAATAAATTAAACATTCAGATTTAAATGAATTTTAATTTAAAGTTATTATTTTTACAACTCATAAAAGGGGTCATTAACTCAGTTGGTTCAGAGTGTTACCTTGACAGGGTAGAAGTCACTGGTTCGAATCCAGTATGACCCACATCAAGCATAAGCCTGATAGCAAATAGCTATCAGGCTTTTTGTTTTTTGGGGTCCTCGAAAACGAAGTTTTTAAAAGTGAGGAAACAATAAAAAGTGATTTTGTAACAATCAGTCTTGTATTAGCAGGAATGGTTATAATCTGGATAACCGACAGCTAATCCAAAAGCTCAAAATTCCTTGAATAAAAATAGTGTTAAAGATAAAGTGTAGCGCATTTCATTTTAGTTGAAACCTAAATCAGATCCAAAACCCGTTCCAAGGCCATACCTCGGGAGCCTTTAATAAGTATATGTGCATTTTTTATTGGGTTTTGTTTAATGTATTCTGAAAATTGATTAAAATCTTCATATTTCAAAGAGGTGTTTGTAGTAGTTTTAGAAAAGTTTTTGCCAATCAAATAAATTCTCTTAAAGTTTAATTTTTCTACAAAATTTACTATCTCTTGATGTTCCTTTTGTGATTCACTTCCCAGTTCAAACATATCACCCAAAATGGCTACTTTATTGATTGAATCCATTACATTAAAAGTTTCAATAGCTGCTCTTAAACTTGTTGGGTTGGCATTATATGCATCTAAAACAAGTTTATTTGTACCCTTCGTCATTAATTGAGAACGATTATTTTCGGGAATGTAGCTTTCAATTCCTTTTTTTAATAAAGATATTGGGACTTTAAAATAATGTCCAATAGCTAGTGCGGCAGAAATATTAGAAAAATTATAAATACCTATCAAATTTGTTGTTATCTCTGAATCAAAAAATTTAACTTTAACAAAAGGATTTGACTCAATGAACTGAATGACAACATGGCTCTTTGAATTTTTTACTCCAAAAGAATATTGTTTAATTTCTTTGGTTTTTTCAAGTTGTATTTGATCTTCTTTATTTACAAATACAATTTTGTTATTGCTTTTTAGGTAATCATACAATTCGCTTTTCCCTTTTATTACTCCTTCAACTCCTCCAAAACCTTCCAGATGGGCTTTTCCAAAATTGGTGATATACCCATAATCAGGGTCTGCTATTTTGCATAGCTGAGCAATTTCACCCACATGATTGGCACCCATTTCTACAATGCCAAGTTCTGTGGATGTATCCATAGATAACAACGTCAGTGGAACTCCAATATGATTGTTCAAATTTCCTGAAGTTGCTTTAATGTTAAACCTTTGTTTTAAAACAGAACTGATTAACTCTTTTGTAGTTGTTTTGCCGTTGCTTCCAGTGAGTGCTAGTATTTGTACTGATAAATAATTTCTATGATAATTAGCTAATAATTGAAGTGTATCCAACACATCATCAACTAAAATTGATTTTCCATTCTTGAGATGAAACTTTTCATTATCAATAACTGCATAAATTGCGCCTGAGTTACAGGCTTTTTCAGCAAACTGATTGCCGTCAAAGTGTTCTCCCTTAAGTGCAAAAAAGAGATTATTTTCTTGAATTTTTCGTGTATCAGTATTTACCCCTGTTGATTTTAAAAAAATGGAGTGAAGCTGTTCTATAGTCATAAAATAAAGGTATAAAAAAGCCCCGATTTTCGGGGCTGTAAACTCTATCTATTTAAGGTTTTAATTTCTTGCTCGTTTACCCTCTTTTGATTTTGAACCTACACGAGACATAGCGTTTCTAAACCCAATGTAGTCTGTTGCCATATCCTGCGGGAAGTAACGGCGTTGTGCCGGGTCTAGCCAATAGTTTCTGTCCCTCCAAGAGCCTCCTTTAAAAACTCTAACTTCATCATTAACCAATGTAGTTCGGGTGTTTTCCTGATCATATTGTCTTTCTAATCCCTCTTCGCCTGGTTCTACACTGTGTTTTGGAGAATTGTACATCAATCTGGTAGTTTCCTGCTCATCCAAATCATCATTAAAGGCTTGAAAGTTTCTTGTTGAACGTTTGTCACCATCTCTGAAGTTTCTGTTGTCACTTTGAGAAAATTGTGTTCTTAAATAAGTTTCATTTTCATCTACAGGAACCTGAAGAATTTCACCAGGCATGTTTCTTGCAACAATTTTACCATTACTTAAAGTATCATAGACGATTGATTCGGTAGTAACCAATTCAATTTTACCATCTTCACCAATAGAATTTTTAGTGTAAACATTTCCTCTAAAATAGTTGAAATCGTTAAACTGGTCGTCAACAATAGGTCTGTACACATCGGCAACCCATTCTGCTACATTACCGGCCATATCATACAGGCCAAAATCATTGGGTTCATATGATTTTACTGCTGCTGTAATGTCGGCACCATCATCACTCCAGCCCGCAATACCGCCATAATCACCATCTCCTTGTTTAAAATTTGCCATTTGGTCACCACGGGTTCTTCTCTCACCGGAGCGGGTATATTGACCATCCCAAGGGTATTTTTTCTTTCCTCTGTAAACATTGTAACTTCTCAAACTACCTAGTCCTAATGCTGCATATTCCCATTCTGCTTCAGTTGGAAGCCTGTATTCAGGTAGAAGTAAACCGTCAGTAAGTTGAACAAAAAGATGTGTGCTATCTCTATCTACAAGTCTTTCAGAGGTTCTTCCTCCTTGTGTTATTTCCAAATTACCACCATAAGTATCTGATGGTGAATTTAGGTACGTTTGAGTGTTAAAAGTTGTAGAGGCGTCAACATCAGTAAGTCTGGCTCCTCTTTTGGTGTAGCCTTCTTCTTCAAGAATGAGTTCGTTAACTCTGTCTGATCTCCATTTTGAAAACTCAACAGCTTGAATCCAACTAACTCCCACTACAGGATAATCTGCATAAGCGGGGTGTCTTAGATAGTTGTTTGTCATTGTTTCATTGAATCCTAATCGGTTTCTCCAAACCAAAGTATCAGGAAGTGCTCCTTGATATATTAATTTGTAATTCTCGTTTTCTGGAGGATATACTTTTTTTGTCCAATCAAGATATTCCAAGTACATTAGATTTGTAACCTCTGTCTCATCCATATAAAATGATTGAACATGTTGTTGAGTAGGAGTGTTGTTCCAGTCACGCATAGGGTCATCTTGTACTTTACCCATTGTAAATGTACCTCCTTCAACAAAAACAAGTCCGGGACCGGTCTCTTGTTCTTTGGCTTTGGGGTTGTATTGAAATCCACCGTCCTTGTCATTTAAATTCCAACCGGTGGCTCTGGAGCTACTTTTGTAGTCTCTGGATTTGTTACAACTGAATAATATAGTACTGAAAGCAGCTACTATAAGTAAGTTTATTACTGTTGTTTTTTGCATATTCATGGCTTCAATTAAGAAAAAAATTGGGTTCGCAATATAGTAATTAACGATAAAATTTCAATAATATTTTAAAATATAAATATTGCAGCTTTTTTTGTGAGCTAAAGTCTATATTTAACGCAGAATTCTGATATTATTATCCAGCGTTTGGTTTTTTTTATTTTGATAAAAATACAAATAATAAGTGCTTTAATATATCGTTAACTTATGTGATGAAGAAAATTCTCTTTTTACTTTTTATGATTGCCTTTTTTAACCTGCATTCTCAATCGCGGCAAATTGTGCTCGATTGGGGAGAAACTTCGCAGCAAAAAAAACTGTCTGGCGTAGAAAACTCCTTAAGCTTCAATAGTACAAAGAATGAATATAGTGCTCATTGGAAAGATAACGGTTTTGCCTCTCCAGCATCTTTAGTAGTGACAAATGTTAACTACCAAACAGTTTCGGTGAATGAATTAACAGAAATTGATATCAAGTCAATTCCAAGCTCCATCAATTACAGTATTTCAAGCAATAAAGCAAGAAATGAAGTATACACTACAATAACAATTACTCCCATAATTAATCAAAATGGTGTGTACAGAAAAGTCCTATCTTTTGATATCGACTACTCTAAAAGTAACTCTCAAAGGCTAAGCAGAAATGCATCAATAATTAATTCAATTTTAAACACAGGGCAATGGTTTAAGTTTAAAATTGAGCAACCAGGAATTTATAAAATAGACAGAAGCTTTTTAAGTAACCTGGGAATGGATGTCGACAACATAGACCCCAGAAAATTAAAAATAATCGGAAATGGCGGCAACATGCTTCCTTTAAGAAACAGTGAAAATATAAATTTAGAATTAAAAGAAAATGCAATTCAAGTTGTTGGTGAAGAAGACGGAAGTTTCGATTCCAATGATTATATCCTGTTTTATGGCGAAAACAATCAATTAAATGAAGACAGCAATACACATGTCAATATTTATGATAACAATGCTTTTTACTTCATAACTGCCGATGGTGATAATGGAAAAAGGGTAATACCCTACAATGAGCCGGCCGGACAACCATCAACCATCATCACCCGCTTTAATGACTATCAATATTTTGAACAAGATGAAGTCAATCCGCCATTAGTGGGGAGAAGATGGTTCAGTAACCGCTTTGATATCGAAAATGAACAAACTTTTGAATTTAACTTTCCAAACATTGTTGCCGGTGAAGCTATGAATCTAAACATTTATACAATTGCAACTTCTGAAGTCACAACTTCAATGGCAGTTGAAGTAAACGAACAACTTCAGGGCACATTTAATTTTGGAACACTAAGCAATACTGTTTTAGCTTCAAGCAGACTGTTTTCAGAAAATGTAAATGCCTCGTCTGAAACTGTAAAAGTGACCTTGAAATATAACAATTCAGGCAATCCTCAAAGCAATGCATATCTTGACTTTATAAGTATCAACGCATTGAGACAGCTTTCCGGAGTTGAAGGGCAGCTCCCATTTAGATATGATGCAGCTGCAACACTTTCCGGAATAGGGGAATATCAAATTGCCAATGCTTCTCAATTTTCTCAGGTGTGGGATGTAACAAACACTTCAGAGATTACTTCAGTTTCAAATCTGGACAATGCTCAAACCTTTAGCTTTAAGACCCAGATGGGACAAGTTAGAGAATATGTGGCTGTTCATAATACTGCTTTTTACACGCCAACAACTGAAAATAATTCTGTGGTTCAAAATCAAAACCTAAAAGGAACAATTTTTCTAAATGAACAAGGAATTTTTCAGGATATTGATTATTTAATTATTACTCCTCCGTTCCTTTTACAACCTGCATTGAAGCTTGCCAATCACCATAGAGCAATAAACGGTTTGAATGTTAGGGTGGTAACAACCGATAAAATTTACAACGAATTCAGCACCGGTAAACAAGATATTGCCGCTATCAGAAACTTAATTAAATATGTTTATGATAATGCCTCAATAGAATCAAACCGATTGAAATATGTTGGTTTTTTTGGGGATACTTCAGTAGATTATAAAAATAGATTGTCAGGAAACAATAATATATTACCAACCTACCACGACTCAGAGTTTGGTTCAATATCCGCATCAAACACCTATATGTCTGATGACTTTTTTGGTATGATGGATGAAAATGAAGGCGCGATGAATAGCAATGAAAGACTCGACATAGCAGTGGGGAGAATCATTACAGACAATGTCACTGAAGCCAATGATTTAGTTAATAAAATTATTAACTATGAATCGGCTGCTTCTTATGGAAACTGGCGTAATAATTTTGTGCTGGTTTCAGATGATGCAGACACCAATTCAGACTCTAATTTGCAGTTCAGACTGGATTCACTCGGCAATGCCATATCGGCTAACAAACCCAATGTGAATGTGATAAAAATTCACAGTGATTCCTACCAGCAGGAAACAGCTTCTGGTGGAAACCGCTATCCAAAGGTAAATGAAGCTGTTGAAAATGTCATTGATGTGGGTACTTTAGTGCTGAACTACTTTGGACACGGGGGGGAAGATGGATTGGCTAGTGAGCGCATCATTACAAAAGAAAGCGTTCAAAACCTTCAAAACAGAAACCGATACCCGCTTTTTGTAACAGTAACCTGTGAATTTACAAGATTTGATAATCCATTAAGACCAACAGCAGGAGAATTCACTTACCTAAATAAACAAGGAGGCGCCATCGCATTAATATCTACAACACGACAAATAGGCGTAGGCTTAGGAACAGATTTTAACCAAAAACTTGGTGAATATCTATATGCATATTTCTTAGAAGAATTTATTCCACCGGCAGAAGCACTGCGAAGAGCAAAAAATGACATTTCTAACGGAAACAGACGGGTGATTTTTTACATCGGTGACCCTGCTATGCAACTGGCTTTTCCTAAAAAAGAAGTGCGTTTAACCACATTAAATGATGCACCTATTAGACAATCTACTGATACATTAAAGGCATTGAGCCGTGTGAAACTCGGAGGGGAAGTTGTAGATTCAAACGGGAATCTTGTCTCAAATTATAACGGAACGCTCGAAGCCAAAGTGTTTGATAAAAGACTTCAAAGACAAACCTTGGGAAATGATGGTGTTACAAACTCCGATGGTCAACTAATTATCATGGAGTTTAATACACTGGGAGAAGGAATTTTTAACGGGCAAGCAACCATTACAAATGGCCAATTTGAATTTGAATTTGTTGTTCCCAGAGACATAGCAATTCCGGTTGGAAATGGCAGAGTGAGCTTATATGCAAAACGAGAAGGAGCTCTTGAAGACCAAACGGGCTCCTCTGAAGCTATTCGAGTAGGTGGTATCAATGAAAATGCACCCGATGACAATCAAGGTCCCCAAATACAGCTTTTTATGAATGATGAAAGCTTTGTAAACGGTGGAACTACAAATAATTCACCAATTCTCATAGCAAAATTGCAAGATGAAAACGGAATCAATACAGCCAGTGGTATAGGTCATGATATTACGGCAATCATCGATGGCGATGAATCAAACCCTTACATTTTAAACGACTATTACCAGTCTGAAGTAGATAACTACACTGAAGGTGCTTTAAGTTATAGATTGAGAAATCTAGAAGAAGGCCTTCATACGCTAACACTAAAAGCCTGGGATGTTTATAATAATTCTTCGACAGCAGAAATTCAATTTGTTGTTGCCGGCAGTGATGAATTAAAAATAGAACGGGTTCTAAATTACCCCAATCCCTTTGTAAACTATACAGAGTTTTGGTTTAATCACAACAGGCCTTTTGAACCACTTGATGTACAGGTGCAGGTGTTTACAGTTACCGGGAAAGTGGTCTGGTCAAGAAATCAAATTGTTAACACAGAAGGATTTTTATCCAGAGAAATTACTTGGGATGGAACCGATGATTTTGGTGATAAAATAGGAAAAGGTGTGTATGTTTATAAGTTAACAGTAAAATCTACGTTAACCAATAAGAAAGTTGAAAAATTTGAAAAATTAGTTATCCTATAAAAATTAAATATATATTTGTCCAAAATTTGAAATTTATGAAGCGAATACTGATACCGGTTATACTT
>NZ_CAXBAN010000111.1:0-7547 GCF_963973675.1 uncultured Planktosalinus sp.
TTTAAAGTCACGGTTTTTCCTGCCACTTTTGATTTTTTAAGCCGGCGTTCAATTTCATCGGCGATGTCATTTAAACGTTCCAGCATAAAAATTTCTGAAGAGATATTTTCAAAAAAAGTGCGCTCGGCACCCAGTGATTTTTTAATGCGATTTGGTTTTACAGCACTTCTGTGAATCCCGCGTACTACATAATAGTAATAAGCACCGCTCTTTCCAAAGGTTTCAGTAAGATACTCCAGTGATTTACTTTTTAAATCCTTGCCCGTAAAAATGCCCAAATTGTACATTTTTTCCTGTGTCACTTTCCCCACCCCATAAAATTTTCTGATGTCCAAATTTTCAAGAAAATCCAAAACTTCTTCAGGCCCAATTGTTTTTTGGCCGTTGGGCTTATTGATGTCACTGGCTACTTTGGCGATAAACTTGTTGATGGAAATCCCTGCAGAGGCAGTCAATCCGGTTTCTTCAAAAATCTTTTGTCGAATTTCTTTCGCGATAAGCGTGGCACTGGGATTACCGGTTTTGTTTTCGGTCACATCGAGATAAGCCTCGTCAAGCGAAAGGGGTTCCACTAAATCAGTATATTCCAGAAATATTTTCCTGATTTTTTGAGAAACTTCTTTATACCGCTCAAAATTTGACCTCACAAAGATCAATTCAGGACATAACTTTTTTGCCAAAATGCTTGACATTGCACTGCGTACTCCAAATTTGCGTGCTTCATAACTGGCCGCCGCTACCACACCCCTGTCAGAACTTCCGCCCACAGCAATGGGTTTACCCCTCAAATCAGGGTTGTCCAGTTGCTCTACGGAAGCAAAAAAAGCATCCATATCCACGTGGATAATTTTTCTAATAGGAATTTCGTCGTACATCACACAAAAATACTGTAATTTTAGGTCTATGAAGAAAACAGCCATCATTTTAGGAGCAACTGGTTTAACAGGAAGTATTTTGCTCGACCTTTTATTAAAAGACACCCGGTATGAAAAAATAAAATTGTTTTCACGCAGTAGCGTTGACATCTCAAACCCCAAGATAGAAGAGCATCTCATCGATTTGTTTGAACTTGAAAAGCATAAAAAAGACTTTCAAGCCGATGAAGTTTTTTGTTGTATAGGCACCACCAAAGCCAAAACTCCTGATAATGAAACTTATAGAAAAATTGATTATGGCATTCCTTTCTCAGCTGCGAAATTGTGTAAAGAAAAAAATATCAACACATACATAGTTATTTCAGCAATGGGAGCCAACCCTGACAGTAAGGTTTTTTATAACAAAACTAAAGGCGAAATGGAACGCGATGTTATCAAACAAAACATTCAAAACACTTTTATTTTACAACCGGGACTAATAAGCGGAGAAAGGGATGAAAAACGATTGGGTGAATCGATTGCCAAATTCTTTTTCAACATATTGAATCCCATTATCCCTAAAAAATACCGTTCCATTTCGCCTGAAACTATTGCTAAATCGATGGTCGTTATTGCAAATCAAGGTTTCTCTCATACTCGTATTGAAAATCAAATCATCAAAGAAATTGCAAAAAATGCTTGAGATTGAACGTAAATTTTTAGTCACTTCTGAAACTTTTAAACTAGAAGCCATTAATCAAACCCGCATTGTGCAAGGATTTCTCAACACCCATCCCGAAAGGACCGTGAGAGTGCGCATCAAAGGTGATCAGGGATTTCTAACTGTGAAAGGAGTTTCCAACAAGGCAGGTACCATCAGAACCGAATGGGAAAAAACGATTTCAGTTCATGATGCTGAAGAATTGTTGCAACTATGTGAACCCGGAACTATTGACAAGACCCGATATGAAATTAAAGCAGGAAGCCATATTTTTGAAGTCGATGAATTCTTAGGCGAAAATGAAGGATTGATTATCGCTGAGATCGAATTAAAATCTGAAAATGAACCATTTCAAAAACCCCATTGGCTTGGAAAAGAAGTCACGGGAGATTTAAAATATTATAATTCGCAATTGAGTTTAAACCCTTTTAAAAACTGGAAATAGTCAACAACCCTCTTAGGGTTAACCAAAATTATTTTTATTATGAGACCACTAATTTTTCTTTTAATACCCTTTTTTGTTTTTTCGTGCAAACAAACTACTAATGAAACTTCTGAAAAAGATCCTTCAGTAGAAAAACTACCATCTGTAAGCTCTTTGAAAAAAGAACTTACTGAAAAAGGATTTTCTACTTTTGATTATATTGATGAAGCAACACAGGATACTGTATTGATGCAACAATACTTTATTGCTTTTCTTAAAAGAGGTAAGAATAGAACACAATCAAAAGAGATAGCAGACAGTTTGCAAAAACTTCATATGGAACATTTAGGCAGGATGTATGAAGAGGGGTTTGCAGATATTTCAGGACCCTTTGGCGATAATGGCGAAATAAGAGGCATTACTATTTATAACGTTCCCACACTACATATTGCAGATAGCCTGGCAAACCTAGACCCGATGGTCAAAGCCGGTCGACTGAAGATAGAAGTGCATCCCTGGTGGGCGGCTAAGGGTTTTATGTTGCGTTAAACATCTTTTTCTCCAAAAGAATATTCCCGCTCCACTTTACAAATTTTTATATCGTACCATTTGTACCAGTCTGATATGCCTTTTTGTTGGGCCAATAAGTGTTCGCTGTAGTTTTTCTAGTTGGCAATAGCCTCAAGACTTTCCCAATAACTTACTGTTATTCCAGTTTTATTTCGGGCACTTTCTAAGCCCTTGAATCCAGATTGCTTTTTTGCAAGCTGTACCATTTTTAAAGCCATTTCAATATAGTCTATATCGTTTTCATTTTTAAGTGAAGTAAAAATAACTGCATAATAGGGTTTGAAAATATTGCTCATCACTCTTTATAGATGCCTATGGTTAGTTCGCCTTGAGCGTTCATGGAAGCTCGGTACATTCCTGCAGTATTAAATTCTGCCACCATATTGCCATCTTTATCAATTGCAATAACACCACCATCACCTCCCAATGAAGGCACTTTTTTCTGAATGACTTCCCTAGCCGCTTCTTTAAGGCTTAGTCCTTTGTATTCCATCAAAGCTGAAATATCGTGAGCAACAACAGCTCGGATAAAAAATTCACCCCAGCCAGTGGAAGAAACAGCACAAGTGGCATTGTTTGCATAGGTTCCTGCACCAATTATGGGCGCATCGCCAATGCGGTTCCATTTTTTATTGGTCATACCGCCAGTTGAGGTTCCTGCTGCCAGATTGCCGTGTTTGTCAAGGGCAGCAGCACCTACGGTTCCAAATTTGGAATCTTTAATTAACGGATCAGTAAATGCAGACTTTGCATTGTGGTCTAATTGGGTTTTCTCAGAATCCTTGATTCGTTGTAAAGACTTAAATCGGTTTTCAGTATAAAAATAAGATGGATCTACCATTTCGATTCCTTGTTCGGAAGCAAACTGTTCTGCGCCGGCACCACTGAGCATTACATGAGGCGAATTTGTCATAACTTTTATGGCAAGTTCAATAGGGTTTTTAACGTGTGTAACTCCACTAACTGCACCGGCATCCTTGGTGTTCCCTACCATAACAGAAGCATCTAGTTCATTGGTTTCATGGTGGGTGAAAACAGCTCCCTTTCCGGCATTGAATAAGGGTGAATCTTCCATTATTTTAATGGTTTCTGCAATGGCTTCGAGGCTTGTGCCTCCGTTTTCCAAAATTTTGTGTCCCGTTATTATTGCTTTTTCTAAAACTTCTTTGTAAGCAGCTTCAAGTGAGTCGCTCATGTTTTCTTTTAAAATAGTACCTGCTCCTCCGTGAAGTACGATGCCAAAGTTACTTTTTGTACTATTTTCGTCGTTGATTGTTGTCTGTTTGTCGTTTTTTTGCTCAATTTTATATTCACAAGCACTAAAAAAGAGGGAAATAAATGTTAAAATTATAATTTTTCTCATAATCGAAGTTGTTAGTTTAAAAAATTAATAAATACGTATAAATACTGGTGCTTTGAAATGTTTTGTCATTTAAAATGTAAGAAAAAACTATTGAAAAATGTTGTAAAATCCGATGAAATGCAAAAAAAACAGGTTAAAATGTAAATTGTATTAAAAAATTACTTACATTTGGATTGTATTAATTCCCCAAAGTTAATACAAAAATAAGTTCCCAAACTTAACCTACTTTACTATGAAGACAAAATTACACGGACTATTAGTCTTAGCCATGCTTATCCTTTTTACATCTTGCTCCAAAGATGAAATCGATCAAGCAGATGATTTAAATTACGAAGTTGACTTAAACATCGTTCAGAAAAATGATTTTGAAATGTCAAATGACATTTTGCAATTAGTAAACGACCACAGAGCTTCTGTTGGTCTCAATCCTCTTACAATGGATCAACAATATGCCTCAGCTTATGCAGTCGATCATACAGATTACATGATTGCATTAAGTCAAATTAATCATGACAATTTTCATTTACGCTCAAAAGCACTTAAGGATAAAGGAGCTTCTCGAGTAGGTGAGAATGTAGCCTATGGTTATAATGATGCAGCTTCTGTTGTAAGTAGCTGGTTAAACAGCCCTTCTCACAGAGAAATTATAGAAGGTAATTACACCCATAGTGGTTTTGGTGTTTTTCAAGATCATAAAGGACGGTACTTTTTTACCCAGCTGTTTTATTTGAAATAAGATTCCTTTTTTAATTTTTCCCATTTTTATTTTTAGGATAGAACCATTTCCTGTATTTTTATGAAAAACTAAAAGTACAGGAAATGGCTATTCAAAAACCTTTTAATTTAAATGCCTGGATTGAAGAAAACAGGGATCTTCTTAAGCCACCTGTTGGCAACAAAAATCTCTACAAGGATGCAGGTGACTATATTGTAATGATTGTCGCAGGGCCTAACGCACGCAAGGATTATCACTACAATGAAACCGAAGAACTCTTTTTTCAGTTGGAAGGATCTATAAATGTCATCATACAGGAAGACGGTGAGCGAAAGGAGATGAAACTCAATGCGGGCGACATGTATCTTCACCCTGCCAAAGTGCCTCATTCACCCTCAAGAAGTGCCGGCTCTATAGGACTAGTAATTGAGCGCAAACGTGCCGGTAAAGGTTTTACAGACGGACTCCTTTGGTTTTGTGACAATTGCAATCACAAAATTCACGAAACCTATTTTGAACTGCACGATATCGAAAAAGATTTCCTTCCTCATTTCAAAAACTTTTATAATTCAAAAGAATTGCGCACCTGTTCAAATTGTGGTACTGAGATGGAAACAGACCCAAGGTTTACTAAGAGCGACAACTAGTTAAAACAAGTAACTTTTCTTTTCATTGGGGGTTGAAATTCATACCTTCGCAAAAACATTTTTAATTTTTTAGAAACAACAATTATGGCAACAACAGCTACTGCATTTGATATACAAGATGCGTTAGATCAACTAGGTATAAAACACACAAATTTAGGGACCTCAACAGGGTCCAATTGGTTTTCATCAGGTGAGGAAATTGCTTCCTATTCTCCTGCAGATGGTCAACTTATTGGAAAAGTAAAGACGACCTCTAAGGATGATTATGAAAAAGTAATGACCTCAGCAACCGAAGCTTTTAAAACCTGGCGCGTAAAGCCAGCTCCTTTGAGAGGTGAGGTGCTGCGTCAATTTGGTGACGAATTGCGCCGTTTGAAAGAGCCGCTTGGAAAACTGGTTTCTTATGAGATGGGTAAATCCTATCAGGAGGGTCTTGGTGAAGTTCAGGAAATGATCGACATCTGTGATTTTGCAGTGGGCCTTTCACGACAGCTGCACGGATTGACCATGCACAGTGAACGTCCCGGGCACAGAATGTATGAGCAATACCACCCGCTTGGCGTGGTTGGGATTATTTCTGCTTTTAACTTTCCCGTGGCTGTTTGGGCATGGAACACGGCTTTAGCCTGGATTTGTGGTGATGTGTGTGTTTGGAAACCCAGTGAAAAAACACCGCTTTGTGGTGTGGCTTGTCAAATTATAGCAGCGCGTGTATTTAAAAACAACAATTTGCCCGAAGGGATTTCCTGTTTAATTAACGGTGATTACAAGGTGGGCGAAATGATGACTACAGACAGACGCGTGCCTTTAGTTTCTGCCACCGGTTCTACCCGAATGGGTAAAATTGTAGGCAAGACTGTGGCTGAACGCTTAGGGAAAACCTTGCTTGAATTAGGTGGAAACAACGCAATCATTGTCACTCCTGATGCTGACATCAAGATGACTGTTATTGGTGCTGTATTTGGCGCCGTAGGAACTGCAGGTCAACGTTGTACCTCAACAAGAAGACTTATTATTCACGAATCGATTTATGATAAAGTAAAAGATGCCGTAGTAGCTGCTTACAAGCAACTGCGCATTGGAAATCCTTTGGATCAAAACAACCATGTGGGCCCTCTTATTGATACAGATGCTGTAAAAGCATATCAGGAAGCATTGGACCGTGTGGTAAAAGAAGGTGGAAAAGTGATTGTGGAAGGTGGTGTTTTAAACGGTGAAGGCTATGAAAGTGGCTGTTATGTAAAACCGGCTATTGCTGAAGCGGAAAACCACTATGAAATCGTTCAACACGAAACGTTTGCACCTGTGCTGTACCTTCTAAAATACAGCGGTGATGTACACAACGCACTCGACATTCAAAACGGTGTCAACCAAGGACTTTCTTCAGCTATTATGACTAACAATTTGCGAGAAGCAGAAGCTTTCCTCTCTCATGCCGGAAGCGACTGTGGAATTGCCAATGTGAACATTGGAACTTCAGGAGCTGAAATTGGAGGTGCCTTTGGAGGCGAAAAAGATACCGGCGGCGGTCGTGAAAGTGGAAGCGATGCCTGGAAAATCTATATGAGAAGACAAACAAACACGATAAATTATACGACTGAATTGCCTTTGGCTCAGGGTATAAAGTTTGATTTGTAAATATATATAAGAATAAATAAAACCCCCTCAAAATGAGGGGGTTTTATTTTTAAATACGTATTTTCATATTTAAAATTAGACTACTTTTGAGTCTATGAAAAACTTAATTTCAATTTTAGTTGTTTTAAGTATTTTAGCTTGCAATAATGACGATGATGGCATTGCCTGCACTCAGGAAGCCAGGGCAGGATTGAATGTCACGGTTAAAGATGCTGCAACAAACAATTATTTAGGCATTGGAACTACCGTTGTAGCTACTGACGGCAATTATTCTGAAGGCCTAGAATATATGGATGGCATTATACCCACATTTGCAGGTGCTTGGGAGAGGGAAGGAAATTATATCCTTACAATTTCGGCTGAAGGGTATGTGACTTTCGTTTCTGAAACAATCACAGTGACTTCAGATGAATGCCATGTGATTCCCCAGCAGGTGGAAGCTTTATTGCAGCCTGAATAAGTTTTAGAAACGGTATCCAATTCCCAAACCTCCGTGAAACTCAATCGCCTGAAAACGCTCTTTAACCTCGTCGCTGAAGTTTCTACCGAGGCTTCCGTATAGTGATACAATAAAGGAATTGCTGAAATTCCATTTGTAGCCTGAGCCCAGACCAA
>NZ_CAXBAN010000112.1:0-7462 GCF_963973675.1 uncultured Planktosalinus sp.
CAATACATCCTTTTAAAACCTATCAAAAGTAACTCAGAGATTAAAGACATACTTTTAGGCATTGATTCACAAACAAAACACATTTACAAACTAATTCAACGACAGGATAACGGTACTGAAATTACAATCACAATAAATTCGTTCAAAACCAATCAGCCCCTGCCGAACTCATTATTTACCTTTGATTCTCAAAAATACAAAAACTACTACATCAATAAACTGGACTAAGGGCCTTGAAAATACTGGATAGATACATACTTGTTTCCTATTTAAAAACCTTCATCAGTGTTTTCTTTATACTGATGTTTATTTTTGTACTGCAAACCATTTGGCTTTACATTTCAGAACTGGCAGGAAAAGACCTTGACCTAGATATCATCTTTAGGTTTTTGCTATATTTTTCACCAAAACTAATTCCGCTGGTTTTACCTTTAACAATCCTGGTGGCTTCCATCATGGTTTTCGGAAACTTTGCCGAAAAATATGAGTTTGCAGCTATGAAATCAACAGGAATATCACTGCAAAGAGCCATGAGAAGTTTAATGGTTTTTATTTTAATTCTAAGCGGGACCGCTTTTTATTTCGCAAATAATGTAATCCCTTGGTCTGAATATAAATCTTTAAACCTGAGAAGAAACATCGCCCAACTAAAACCAGCCGTTGCCATCGCAGAAGGTCAGTTTAGTGAAGTAGGAGACATCACCATAAAAGTAGCTAAAAAAAGTGGCGATCGCGGACAGTTTCTTGATGATATTATCATTCATAAGAAAAACCCAAACCGTGCCGGAAACTATACGGTAATCAAAGCTAATGAAGGCGAATTGACCAGCGAAGAAGGCTCAAATACACTTTCATTGATTTTAAAAGATGGCAATTATTATGATGAAATCGTTTCCAAAAACCCTCAAAAATCAAACGATAAACCATTTGCCAAAAGCTACTTCGATGTTTATACCATCAATATTGATTTAAGTGAAATCAACAACATTGACCTTGATGAAGAACAGGAGCTTTCCAATGAAAAAATGTATCGAATAAGTGAGTTAAATAAAGAGATTGATTCCCTTTCGGAAAAATTTAATCAGGATGTGAAAAAATTCCCTGAGGATATCAAGGTAAGAAGTGGAATCACAACCATTACAAGTAACTTTAAACCAGAAACAAGTGATTTGAGACCGGTTGAAAACATTATGGACGTTTACAATGATGTTGAGCAAAGACAAATTCTGGAACTGGCAATCTCAAATGTAAATGGTGCTGTACAAACTATCAATGCCAAAAAAATTGATTTTCAAAATAAACAAAAAAGGCTTAATAAGTATGAAATTGCTTTGCACGATAAGTATGTAATTGCCTTTGGATGTATTATTTTGTTTTTTGTGGGAGCACCACTGGGAGCAATCATTAGAAAAGGAGGAATGGGATTACCCATGGTAGTGGCAATCACAATCTTTTTGACTTATCACTTTTTGGGAATTTTTGCAAAAAACAGTGCCGAAAACGGAAAGCTACTTCCTTTTGTTGGTTCCTGGTTGTCTACTCTAATCATGCTCCCCTTAGGAATCTGGCTAACCTACAGAGCTACTACTGATCAGGGAATTTTTGATATCAGTTCAATTACAGATCCTATCAATCGGTTCTTTAAGAAACTTTTTAAAATTAAGAGCCAAAAATAATTACTTTATATACCTTTGCAACTCGTCTATCAGTAATAAATTCTACACACGTGAATAAAACTGCAATCAAGCTAAATTCCATAGAGGAAGCCATTGAAGACATCAAAAAAGGAAAAGTAATTATTGTGGTTGATGACCAGGATCGTGAAAACGAAGGCGACTTTCTGGCAGCTGCAGAAAAGGTCACCCCGGAAATGATTAACTTTATGGCTACTCATGGTCGCGGACTCATTTGTGCTCCCATCACTGAATCGCGCTGCAAAGAGCTTGATTTAAATATGATGGTGGGTGTCAATACAGACCCACTGGAAACAGCTTTTACCATTTCAGTAGATTTAAAAGGCAACGGTGTTACCACGGGAATATCCGCGGCAGATAGAGCCAAAACTATTCTTTCACTTATTAATGAAAATATCAAACCCAGGGATTTAAACAGACCGGGTCATATTTTTCCTCTCAAAGCTAAAGAAGGAGGAGTTTTAAGACGTACGGGGCATACTGAAGCAGCCATCGATTTTGCACGCCTTGCCGGTTTACAACCTGCCGGGGTGATTGTAGAAATAATGAACGAAGACGGTACTATGGCCAGGCTACCACAACTTCATAAAATAGCACAAAAATTTGATTTAAGACTCGTTTCAATTGAAGACCTGGTAGCTTACAGAATGCAACACGACTCTCTGATAGAAAAAAAGGAGGATTTTGAAATCTTAACAAACTTTGGAGCCTTTCGCCTTAGAGCCTATAAACAAACAACTAACGATCAGATTCACCTGGCATTAAGTAAAGGGTCATGGAAATCAAATGAACCTGTGTTGGTAAGAGTTAACTCCACATTGGTCAACTATGACATTTTAAGCACCCTTACCAACAACACGGACAAAAAACTAGATGATATGTTTAAGGTACTTAACAATGAAGAAAAAGGTGCCATCGTCTTCATCAATCAGCAAAGCCAGTCATTAAACATTTTAAATCGCCTAAGCGAATTGAGAAAACTACAAACCAAAGACACTGTGGCCAAAGCACCACAAATCAAAATGGACTCGAAAGATTTTGGCATAGGTGCCCAAATACTACACGATCTAGGGATTCATAAAATCAAATTAATGTCAAACACCAGGCAAACCAAACGTGTTGGAATGATTGGTTACGGACTTGAGATTACTGAATACGTCAATTATTAAAGAACCGATTGAATTGCTTTTACCATTGCTTCAGCTCGCTTTTTTACTTGTTCATCTGTCCAGCTTAACTTAACTAATGATGAAATCGTTCTACCCATAATGGCGTCACTCTGTGAGAAATTAGTTGTATTCAAATTCTGCATTTGTAAACAAATTTCTTCCGGCAGTTTGCCTAAAGATGTTAGATCCTTCAAATGCTCCCATCCATTGATGTAATGCCAGTTGTTTTTAAACCAGTAAAAACACGCATCAACCCCTTGTTCGCTCAAAGCCTTATGGGCTTTTTCAGCGATGTCTTGATTGGGTAAAAAGAAACTGATGAAAGAATAGTTTTCAACACCACTTTCAGGAACCTTCCTGAAAGTGATCTCCTTAATTTTTGATAAAGCTTCCCGTATAAGGGTGTAGTTGCGTTTTTGGATTTCAAGGAAATTATCAAGTTTTCGCAATTGCGCAATACCCACAGCTGCATTGAGCTCAGAAATCCTAAAGTTATACCCCAAATGAGGGTGGGTTTCTGCCCCTCTGTCTGTGCCAAAATGATCGTGGCCATGATCCTGAAATTGATTGGCCTGTGCTGCAAATTTAGTATTGTTGGTAATGACAGCTCCTCCCTCACCGCAGGTAATTGTTTTTACATAATCAAATGAAAAGCACCCCAAATCACCATAAGAGCCTAACGGTTTTCCCTCATAGCTTCCACCAATTGCCTGACAGGCATCTTCTATCAATAAAAGTTGGTGTTGATTACAAATAGTTTTTAATGCTCTTAAATTAGCCATAGAGCCACACATATGTACAGGCATTACACATTTTGTTCTGGGCGTAATTGCTTTTATAACAGCTTTTGGATCAAGAGTTAAAGTATCGTCAATATCAACTAAAACCGGAACTGCACCCAACATCATAATAGATTCAAAACTTGCAACAAATGTAAAGTTTGGCATAATTACCTCATCACCTGCTCCCACTCCTGCAGCAGCAAGCGATACTGTAAGTGCTGCAGTACCACTTGAAACCAGCTGGCAATGGGCTGAACCCATACGGTTAGCAAATGCAGTTTCAAATTCTTTGGCTTTCCAATGGCCGTTGCGTATGCCGTCAAATCCGTATCGCATTAAGACACCACTTTCTAGAACATCATTAACTTCTTTTCGTTCTTCATTTCCAAATAGTTCAAATCCGGGCATAGTTATTTTTATTGGTTACTATTTTATTTCAATGATAATCTCCTCAACAGGTTTTCTTACTTTCTTAAAGTCAGAAAAAAAATCATCTTCTGAACGATAGCCTACAGGCATTATGAGTACTGAACGGAGACCTTGTTCTGTTAAGTTTAAATGCCGGTCATAATCTTCAGGACTAAAGCCTTCTATGGGGCAGGCATCTATTTTTTCTACGGCACACACTGTGAGCAAATTACCCATTGCTAGATATGCTTGATTTTTAGACCAGTGAAACACTTCTTCGTCACGTTTTTGATTGAACTCATCAATTAAAATATCTCTAAAAGGAGCGAGTATTGTACTTGAAGTACCCCTGGTTTTTTCAACCATTTCAAAATAACGTGAAACATAATCGGCATCAATTTCTATAACTACACAAAAAACCAGCAAGTGAGACGCCTCTTGCACTTGCTTTTGATGCATGGAGAATTCAATGAGTTCTTTTTTTATCGTAGGATTTTCAATAACCATAAGTTTAATGGGTTGTAAACCATAGGATGTAGCTGTAAGATTAAAAGCGTTTTTAAGGATTTCAATCTTTTCTTTAGGTACTATTTTACCGGCATCAAACTTTTTCGTTGCATATCGCCATTGCAAGTCATTAATAATTGAAGAAGTCATAGTTTTCATTTGGAACAAAAATAACAATCACATTAAAGAAAAGTGGTTATTAAAATAAAAAAAAATAAAAATAAAATCTTTTTAAAAATACTATCAAAAAAGCTTTAGTAAACAAAAAAAGGATTTTATATTTGCAACCGCTTAGGAGAAATGGCAGAGCGGTCGAATGCGGCAGTCTTGAAAACTGTTGAGGGTCACACCTCCGGGGGTTCGAATCCCTCTTTCTCCGCAAACTTTAAATGCTTCACATTTATCTTGTGGAGCATTTTTTATGTTCTGAAAACCAAAAGGAAGTTTGGGTGTTTGGAGATTATATAAGTGTTTAGGGACAAAACATCGGCTTATTTGAAAATCCTAATGGATTACCGCTACTTGCTGAACCTAAACATACTGGGTGTTGAAAAAAAACAATAAAAATTGGAGTTATACAAAACTAACGTTTCAGTACTTTAAATGTCTGTTGATTTGAAACACTCTGTAAAGAAATAAAATACATACCTGAAGCCAAATCTTCCAGACAAACTTGATTGTTATCTATTTGTGCAGTAACTTGTGTTCCTGTCACAGTATAAATTGACAGCAGTTGATCTTGCTCAACATAGTTGTGAATAGTTACACAATCTCTGGTCACTGTAGGATAAATAAAAGTAGTAAGTTCTTCTTGTATATTGATATCTAAAACATTCCAGGTATCCTCTGCTTCAGGACCGTTCCATAATCTAGTAGCAATATATGGGTTGTCTATAAATGGGTTTCTATTTCCCTGAGCTGCTGCAACGATGTTGTTACGGGTAATCTCAAATTCAGAAACAGGATCTTCAGAATTCCACTCAAGAAAAATATCTGGCATATCGCCAAAATCTGAATAAGAAGTTGCTCCTATTCCAACAGCAGTTGCCTGGCATTGACTTGGGTATCTTACATACATATACATCATCATCCTAGCTACATCACCTTTCCATTCGTCACCAGGATAAAAGTTACCGTTGGATGTAATTGTGGCATTGCCTGAACCGTCTTCAAATACTTTATTTCCTCTGGAACTATTCATCTGACTGTCAGCCGGTCGTAAACTATGAGCATCAGCTCCTGCAAACTCAGTGCCTAAATTTGGTGTGCCAAGTGATTTTGGAAACACATGTTCCCTGTTCCATAAACCGATACAACCCGAAGTGTGACAAGATAGATTTACATCTCTACTTCTGTCATTTTGCAATTTAGAATCAGTATCATTGTAACCATAAATAAGCAACACCGTATCTTCGTCTTCCGGATTTAAATCTGATTGTTTTAAAACATCCCAAACCCCAGGCGTATATTCCAAGTCTACAATATGGGTTTGATCAATGAGAAGTGTGAGTTGATCTTTTAAGTCATCGCCTGAAAGACTGAAATCTACAGTGCTATAGTATTCAGGAATCTGTGAAAAAAAAATAAATGGGAATAATAATAACGTAAATGTAATGTTGCGCATTCCGGGGATATTTGGGGACAAACAAATGTAAGAAAATAAAACAAAAACTCCTGATTTTCATCAGGAGTTTACTGTTATTACTTTTTAAGAGTTAATTAGCCCCCCATTCTTTAAGAGAGTCTTGATTCATTTTTACATAATCGGCATTTCCTGCTTTTTGAGCAGCTGCCAACGATTTTTGTGCGGCTGCAATGGCTCCTTTTTTATCTCCTGCCTTTGCATAAATCAATGATTTTTGACGCAATTGCCAAAAGGGCGGATTATCATTACCAGCCATTGCTTTATCTATCCAGGCCTTAGCTTTAGACATGTCTTTTCCTTCATCATAGTAATAGACTGCTGCTGCATAATAGTCTCCGGCAGAAGGTCCTCCCATTGCTCGCTCAATGCTTGCCATAACTTGCTGGTCAGTTGGAACTGTAAAATTCACAGGGACCATTACTTTATCCCAGAACATAAAAAGTGTTGCTCCTGCATTTGAAAGATTCCCTATTTCAATGGTAAATGTTTCCCTTGCCATGGTTGTGGTAATAGGTGTTACCGAAAAACGGGCAGCCACTTTACTATCATCCAGTTCTCTTGGCGCCCCATTTCCTTGATGTTCAGTATATAAAATGACATCCCATTTAGTTGCTCCCGGAATCGTAAAAATCGCATAAGTACCTTTTGAAAGATCCTTACCATTGATAGTAATATCATTGTTGAAAGAAATCTTGGTGCGGGCATTAGCTCCTGTACGCCATAATTTATCATAGGGTACTAAGTCCCCAAAAATAGTTCTTCCTTTCATACTGGGCCTAGAGTATTCAATTGTAACTTCAGTTAAGCCCACCATTTGTTCCATTTTTGAGAACGGACTTGCAGCTGGGGTGTTTACCTGTGCATAAGATAGAAATCCAGCAAACAACACGGTTATTAAAAGTGTAATCTTTTTCATTTTGATTGGTTTTTTATGTGTTAATAATGCCACCAATATACTTATTTATCCATCTCTTTTGTGTTAATAAAACCCTAAATAGAATCACTATTGTTTAACTAATATTTACAATTTCTAAACAAATATAATACTACTTTTGTATTTCGAATCAATTCAATATGAAAGTATATACACTTCACAGCAAACAAAATTTACCTATTTCAATAACCACTGCTTGGGACTTTTTGTCAAGTCCTGGGAATTTAAAAATCATCACACCAGATTATATGGGGTTTAACATACTATCTGGTGCAGACCGACCGATGTTTCCAGGGCAAATTATTCAATATATAGTAACCCCT
>NZ_CAXBAN010000113.1:0-7450 GCF_963973675.1 uncultured Planktosalinus sp.
TTCATTTGCAATTTCCTGCATACGAGCTCCGTCCATTCCCTTTATTTGAAATATCCGCTTTGCGGCTTCCAATATCTGCTTTTCTGTATCAGTATCTTTTGTTTTTGACATAATTCTAACTATATAGTTTAACCATATGGTTGACAAACGTACAAAATAAAATCAATTTAAAAACGAAGGGAAATAATTTTAACAAAATTTAATGAGTTTAAGTATTTGACTAGTAAATCTCAAAAGTTCTGAAAAACAGTTTATTTCTTTATATATAGTAAAACACTGGCTTCTGAAAAATAGAGTTGTATGAACTAACATTCCAATTTAACACAAAGAATTTATTCTAATAAAGAACCACTACTCTAGTTAAGGAAGAAATATGATTGTAATCATACAACTTAATTGGCAGGCTTAGTATTTTTGTGATCAAATGAATAAGTCCCACTCCATAATTGTTTATTTATTTGTGTTGTTGATTTCATTTAACAGCATCAAAAGCGGGGTGATGCTGAGTTTTTACCTTGCAGATACCCAGAGTTTTGTGGAGTTGTTTTGTGTAAATCAGGACAAGCCTGAAATGGAGTGTAACGGAAAATGTGAGCTTTCTAAATTGGCAGAACAAAGCCCTTCCAGTGAAAAGCCTTCCCATCTTGATTTTTTACAAAAAGAAGTGGTTTTGTATTGGACAGCTATTTCAAAACAACATTTCAAACCAAAATTTTTTCAACCCTTAATTTCCGGCGTCTATCAAAACAACTATCAATTTTTGTTTGCTCAGGAAATCACCCACCCGCCGGCAGTGTAATTCCATATATTGTTATTTATTGAATTGGTTCCAAAGAGAAAATTTTTTGGCAACCCTACTATTAAACACCATTAAAAATTTAAAAAATGAAACTATTAAAATATTTCAGCCTGCTGGCTATTGCCTTATTATTCTCTTGCTCGTCTGATGATGATAACATTCTTCCCATAAATGAAACCGAAGATTTAATTCTGGTTAAAAACTTTGAAAACAACCAACACAAGATTTCGATTTACACCCAAACAGGAATGTTTGAACTGGGTTATAACAAAATTTATTTTCAAATAAAGATAGGTGATACCTTTATCGATAATGCACAGGTTTCCTGGAAGCCAATTATGCATATGATGAATATGTCTCACAGTTGTCCTTATTCGGCCATAACTCGCAAACCCAATACCGAAACGCTTTATGAAGGCTATATCGTATTTCAAATGCCCGGAAACGACCAGGAGCATTGGGAGCTTTCGGTTGATTATACCGTTGATGGCGAAGAGTTTACTTTGTCTGAAACCATTCAGGTGCCTCCTTCAACTAAAAAGCGAGTCAATGTATTTACGGGAAGTGATGAGGTGCGCTATATTGTTGCATTGATTGAACCTACTGACTCCAAAGTGGCCGTCAACGATATGAGTGCAGGGATTTTTAGGATGGAAAATATGATGAATTTTCCCATAGTTGATGATTATACTTTGAAAATTGACCCCAGAATGCCTGGTATGGGCAATCACAGTTCGCCAAACAATCAGCATCTAACACAATCAAATAGTGACCAATTCTACCATGGGAAGCTAAGCTTAACCATGACAGGCTATTGGAAAATCAATTTGCAACTGCTCAATGCACAGGATGAGGTGCTTAAAGGTGAGGAAGTTACCGAAACCAATGTGTCCAGCAGCATTTATTTTGAAATAGAATTTTAAAAACCCTATTGCCTGATGGTGCTTGAGGTGCCATCAGGCAATTTAAAAAAAATTGGAATTATGAAAAAAATTCAAATTCTTGGGATATTGCTTTTAAGCTTCAAAGTTTTAAACGCACAAGAGGTTGCACAAGACAGTGTTGTCCACAAACTCAGTGAAGTGGTTTTGATGGGTAACGCTGCCAATAAGCACCATAACGAAAATAAATCACTTGCAACCATTGAAGATTACCTGAGCGCCTCTCCATCGGTTGATTTTATCAAACGTGGTGCGTATGCCTGGGAGCCAATAGTTCAAGGTATGGCTACAGAGCGCAGTGTTGTGACTATAGACGGCATGCGAATCTACGGCGCTTGTACTGACAAAATGGACCCCATTACCTCCTATGTAGAAATCTCAAACCTGTCTAAAGCCACCATCAACACCGGGCAGCAAGGTGCTGAAAACGGTGCTACCATTGCCGGGGGCATAGATTTAGAACGTCGAAAAACAGGTTTTAAAAACAACGGCTGGAAAGGCAGTGTACAAACTGGACTCGAAAGCGTTAACGAACAGAAAATAGCCGGAGCGGCTTTGCAATATTCGTCTAATACGTTTTTTTCTGATGTGGATGTGATGTACAGAAATGCTGAAAACTACAGTGCCGGAGGTGGTAAAGAAGTGTTATACTCACAGTTTACTAAATACAACCTCTCAGCAATTACCGGTTATAAATGGAATGACCGCCAATGGTTGGAAGCTTCGGTTATTTATGACGAAGCCCGTGATGTAGGTTACCCAGCCCTACCGATGGATGTGTCATTGGCACGGGCGTTTATTGGTTCGATGGAGTATTTTGCTTTGCCTGAAAGCGAAAATCTCATCGAATGGAAAACTAAGCTATATTACAACACCATTACACATATTATGGACGATACACAACGCCCCGATGTACTCATTAGGATGGATATGCCGGGCTGGAGTAAAACAATAGGGATGTATTCCAAACTTAACGGCACACAC
This sequence comes from uncultured Planktosalinus sp., assembly GCF_963973675.1. Taxonomy (NCBI): domain Bacteria; kingdom Pseudomonadati; phylum Bacteroidota; class Flavobacteriia; order Flavobacteriales; family Flavobacteriaceae; genus Planktosalinus; species uncultured Planktosalinus sp. Next base: position 2,725 of record NZ_CAXBAN010000113.1, read on the forward strand.
AACAAACACCGTTGGAATTTAACTGTAAATACACACTACAACAACTCATTGGCTGAAATGACCATGTTCCCGGAAAACCCGGATGAAAATGACATGTTCATGCTCACCTGGCCTGACTTGGGAACACTTTATGCTGGTGTTTTTGCTGAAGACAATTACGTGATCAACGAAAAACTAACTGCTAATTTTTCGATAGGATTTGGAATACACCACAATAGCATCAATGACATTTTTGGTTTGCAAAGCTTACAGATTTTTTACCCGGAAATAGCAGATACCAAAACCCGGTTTTTAATCAATAGCGGATGTAAACTAAGCTATCAAAGTAACTTTTGGGCACACAGTCTAGGCTTAGGTTATGGTGAACGCGCGCCTTCGGTTTCTGAAGGTTATGGGTTTTATTTGTTCAACAGTTTTGATGCTTTTGACTATATCGGAAACCCGGAGATGGTGAATGAAAAATCAATGGAAATCAATGCGTCCACAGGGTTTCAAAACAAAACTTTTTCGGCTAAGATCAACACGGCATTTTATTACATATCCGATTATATTATTGGCAAGCCCAACCCCGACTTATCGCCCATGAACATCGGCATCAACGGAGTGAAAGTTTATGAACAATTGCCTTATACACAATTGTGGAGTAATGATATAAGTGTTTCTTATGAGTTTTTAAATGGGTTTACCGCTAAAGCAAAAGCTATTTACCGTCTGGGAAGAGATCACAACAATGAGAACCTGCCACTCATTCAACCCTTGACCGTTGAAACCGGTTTGCGTTATCGAAAGAATTTGTTTTATGCAGAGGCCTTAGTAGAAACGGCTACCAAACAGTATGATTTTAGCCCTGAATTTGGTGAAAACCAAACACCGGCTTACACCATTTTTAATCTGGCTTTGTCGCAAACCTTTTATATTAATAAACAAAAAATGGTACTCAAAGCCGGAGCTGAAAACCTGCTAGACGAAAATTATTCCACCTTTGCCGACTGGAACAACATTTCACGTCCGGGAAGGAATATTTATGCCAATGTGGTGTATGCGTTTTAGAGTTACTCTCCAATAAGATTGTAAGCCCCTTTCACTAAAAATTGTGCCGATGCCGGAAAGGTGTCGGCATTTTTAATTTCAATAAAACCATTGTGCTCTTTTCCAGACTGCACGAGTACTTTTTTAAACTGAAATCCTTCTGTATCTTCTTTGAGCAATACAAAAAAACTGCCTTCAACTTCCACTACAGCATCTTTAGGTAAAGCGAGAGTTGTTGTGCTACCGGTTTCAATCAGTGCTTCCACAAACATACCAACAGCAAAACGACTCGCAATACTGTCAGGAATGTGCCCGTGAACCTGCGTGGTGCGGGTTTGATTATCGACTGTGGTTCCTATTAAATGTACGGTTCCAATAAACAGGTCTGTTGTGGTTTCGGGAATCTTAAAAACAATGGTTTGCTCTTTTTTCAGTTGCGGAATGTCTCGTTCAAACACCTGCATTTCAAGATGCATATGGTCGTTATTGACAACTTCCATCACAGGCTCAATTTCTGAAACATAGGTGCCGGAGTTTACACTTATAGAGGAAACAAAACCGGAAATAGGTGATCGCAACTGAACCTGTGAACTGAGAGAGCCTGATTGAATCTTTTCTGGATTGAGGTGCAGCAACAGCAAGCGTTTTTTTAATGATTCCAGTCGGGCAACGGCGGTTTTGTAATTACTATCTGCCTTGAGGAAGTTTTTTTGAGATGTAATGTTTTCTTCCAGCAGTATAGTTTGACGTTCTTGTTCTGAACGAAGGTACTCCAGCTGTTCTCGGGTTTCCAAATACTCCTGCTGCAAGCTGATAAATTCAGGATTTTCTAATGTCACCAGCACCTGACCTTTTTCGACTTTGTCACCTACTAATAAGGAAATATTCTTTACAAACCCACCCATCATTGCGTGAATTTCAGCCTTGTTTTGTGGTGGCACATCTATGACGCCCTGCGTGCGAATGTAAGTGGTAAATGACTGTTGTGAAAATCGACCAATTTCAAAAGCATTGGACTGAAACTGAGCTTTGGTAAGTGTAATCAAGTTAGTGTCCGCTTCGGTTTCGGGAGTGGGGTTTTCGGAATTTTTACAAGCAGTAAAAACCAATGTCAGGAGGATTAAAAAGGATATATAACGGTTCATGATTTTGTGTTTTAATAGTTTGTATCTAAAAGATAGTGTTGTTTTAACGTTTCTCGGTTGAACAAAAAGAGGGTTTCCAGATAATTCAACTGTATTTCCATGGCGTTCTCCAGACTTTGGATGTATTGAAAAAAGTCTATTTCGCCATTTTGATAACTTTTTCCTGCAGTGTTTTCAATGGCTTTGGCAAGATCAAGTCCTTCATTTTCAAAATACGTAAGCATTTCGGTATGTTTTTTAACCTCATCTTCAAATTGTTGCTGCCGGTTTTTGAGTTCAAAACTATTTTGACGACGCTCTTCATCAGCAATGGATTCTTGTATTTTTCCGGCTTGAATTCGCGCCTTGTCTGCACCAAACCACAGCGGAAATTGAAGACCAACTTGATAGCCAATTAGTTGTTTGTTGAGCCCGGCATTGGTGCCCTGAAAATATTCCATGCTAAAATCGGGCAGCAGTTGTTGCCTTTCCACTTTGGTGGCTGCTTTGGCGACTTCCAGATTTTGAATGTGCCATTGTTGCAAAGGATGTGTATTTGCTGAAGTTTCCAGAAACACTTTTTTATCCAAAGGAATGATTTCCGGAATTATCGGGGTTTCCGATTGAACAAGCTGTTCCAAAGCCGTTTTGGTGATCTCAGTGTCATACAACGATTGTTGTAAAAGCGTAGCGATGTTTTTTTGCTTGGCTTGAGCTGTTATTTTTTCGAGGTAATTGCTCTCACCAAGCTCAAAGCGTCGTTTGGCGGCATTGGCAAAACCGGAAAACAAACTGTCTAAATACTGATATACCGCTGCTTTTTCATGAGCATACAGATATTGATTGTAGGTTTGCTCCAACTCAAAAAACAATTGGTGTTTATGCACTTCAAACCGGGTTTGCTGCAATTGTTCCAGGGCTTTAAACTGTTTGTTTCGTGAAGTATATACCGTGGGAAATGCCAGGTTTTGTCTGACTCCAAAAATTTGTAGCGGCTTCTCATTGACCGCCAGATTGTTTTCGTCATAGCTGTAAAACACTTCTGTTTTATCGAGGTCCCAGGAAGTAGCTTTTTGCTTACCTGCTCTTTCAACTTGTAATTGCGCCGACCGGAGCATAGCATTATTTTCCAAGGCCATGGTTTTTAACGCTTCCAGGCTTTGTGGCGGTTGTTGGGCAAATGCCGGAAAAGTTAATAAAAGCAATACAAGGGAAAGAGGTTTGTTAATGTTCATTGGATTCTTTTTTTCAGATTGCTTAGAATTTCCATATAAAGAGTACAGCACTGGCAAAACGATTAAGGTGAGTAGCGTAGCAGATATCAATCCACCTATTACAACTGTGGCAAGCGGACGCTGTACTTCGGCACCGGCACCTGTTGATAAGGCCATGGGGAGGAATCCCAACGCAGCAGCAGCAGCGGTTAAAAGCACTGCCCGAAGCCTGTCTGCTGCGCCTCTTGCCATAAGTTCGTCGTTGTGAGTGTGTCCTTCTTTTTTAAGGTCTTTATAATGTTCTATCAACACAATACCATTCAACACTGCGATACCAAAAAGGGCAATAAACCCTACGCCGGCAGAAATACTAAAAGGCATATCACGCAGCCAAAGCACAAAAACACCTCCAACAGCAGCAAGGGGAATGGCTGTAAATACCAGCAATGCTTCCCTGACCGAATGAAAAGCAAAATACAGCAGTATAAAGATAAGGAGCAACGCTACGGGTACAGCTATAAATAAACGGTCTTTGGCACTTTGCAGGTTTTCAAATTGCCCGCCATACTGAATGCTGTATCCGGGAGGCAAGTTTATATTTTCATTAATTAATGTCTGAACATCATCAACAACCGATTGCAAGTCGCGGTTGCGTACATTAATACCCACAACCACCCGTCTCCTAGTGTCGTCTCTTGAAATTTTGGCAGCGCCTTTTTCATAAGTGATGGCCGCCAGTTCACGTAAAGGAATTTTTTGTCCAAGAGGGGTGTCAACCATCAGATTTTCTAGGTTTTGAATGTCTTTCCTAACAGATTGGTCGAGGCGCAACACCAAATCAAACCGCTTTTCGCCTTCAAAAACAACCCCCATTGTGCCACCTGCAAACCCCATGCTGATGATTTGGTTGAGCTCAGCTATATTGAGTCCGTAACGTGCAATTTTTGCACGGTCATAGTTGACCAACATTTGTGGCAAACCTACCGTTTTTTCAACCACAACATCAGCAGCCCCTGCTACATCGCGAATGAGGTTTTCAATTTCGTGTGCCTTTTGGTCCAGCAAAGCAAGGTCTTCTCCAAATACTTTAATAGCAATATCAGCACGCACTCCGGTAATGAGCTCGTTGAAACGCATTTCAATGGGTTGCGTAAACTCTACTTCCATTCCCGGAATAATGCTCAGAGCCTCTTTAAAAGCATCAGCCAGCTCGTCTTTGCTTGATGCTGAGGTCCATTCCTTTTTGGGTTTTAAGGTAATGATAACGTCGGTTTCTTCCATAGACATGGGGTCGGTCGGCACTTCAGCAGCACCAATGCGCGTAACAATTTGATCAACTTCTGGAAAGTTTTTAATTAA